>NZ_JACJPA010000008.1:0-15258 GCF_014695845.1 Trichocoleus sp. FACHB-591 | reverse complement strand
TTGCCTACGAAAGTGGTAGAACTATCTATCAAATCAAGCACGGGATGCTCTCTGAGTATCTCAAGGAGCAACTCAAGCATCCGTCCGTTCAAATGACTTTTGCGTAAGTTCTGTTACATCTCCATGATTTGCCTGGAGGTTAGGGGTTTTCTCGATTTAATGCCTCAGCTCGCTTTTCATCCAGCCTCTAAACCACTGGCTCAGCAGTAAAGATAAAACTACTGCTATTGAGACTGCTAGCTTGCACTTCTAAGAACGTTACTAATTCCTTGCCTAAAACACTTACTGAAGTATTTGCACCTTGTTGAGTGAGAACCAGATTGCTAAGCCCACTCACTCTTGGCAGCCCAGTAATCAAAATCGCATCCATTCCCACCTCGAAATCTGTCACTGTGCTTACAGCCCGTGGTAAGACTTGGTCAGCTACCCAAAAGCGATCGCTTCCTTGTCCACCAGTCATCAGGCAAGCACCAGCACCACCATACAAAATATCGTCGCCATTTCCTCCATTAAGTTCATGGGGAACTGCTGCAAGAGTGCTACGACCCTCTTGCTCACCAAATTGAATGAAGTGACTGAAACCACTGCCAAAGATACCTGTGGAGACTGCAGCTGCTACATCTAAATTTTGCGAAAGGTAATCACTTTCGTTGTATAGCTCACTGGGCGCACGGCCTTCTTGGTGGCCGAACTGGATAAAGTGATCAAAACCATTCTTGAAGATCCCGGCACTTACTGCAGTCGCCACATCGGAATTCTCGGAGAGGTAGAATCGTTCATTAAAGAGTAAATTGTCCTCTCGGCCTTCTTGGTGGCCGAACTGGATAAAGTGATCAAAGCCACTCTTGAAGACCCCGGCACTTACTGCAGCCGCCACATCGAGATTCTCGGAGAGGTAAAGGCGGTTGCTGAAGGAAGGACTGGGGTCGCGCCCTTCAAATTGCCCGAATTGCATGAAGTGCTGGAAGCCACTACGAAACCCGCCAGCGGCAACCGCATCTGCGACATCAGGATTGATAGAGAGATAAAACTTCTCATTGTATATAGTGCTAGGGTTGCGGCCCTCAAATTGCCCAAATTGCATGAAGTGCTGGAAGCCACTACGAAACCCGCCAGCGGCAACCGCATCTGCGACATCAGAGTTATGAAAAAGGTAATAACCTTCATCAAAAATTGCTGAGACATTAGGTGAAAGACTCCCATCGAAAGATGGCAGACTAGTACCAGCATTGCCCAGGAATTGAGCTCGTTGAACGGCATTAAATACGAGTGGTAGATTGTCTCCTCCAATCAGTGTGTCATCACCATCCATCCCGGAGAGAACACTGGCAACTATGTTAGCTTGAAGCACATTATTTAAGTGATTGCCAGTCCCAACTGTCGCCTCACCTTGCAAAGTTAAGTTCTCGAAGTTGTCGCCTAATATCCAGTTAGTTCTACTGAAGACACTATCATTACCCTCGTTGGGGTTTTCCGCTAAAGTGTCGAGGTCAGAAATATAGTAGACATCGTCACCTGTACCACCAACCATGAAATCATTGCCGGAGCCACCCTCTAGGCGATCGCTGCCTGCTTCACCATAGAGATCGTCGTTGCCGTCAAAGCCATAGATAGAGTCATGAGCAGCACCACCCAAAAGGAGGTCTGCTTGCTGAGTACCATTGAGGATGCCCCCGCTTACTGAGGCATTGATAACGTTTTTGCCCAGGTTAAAAGTCCACAGTTCCGGACCGTTGACTCCGTTATCGGCAGAAATATAGAGCTTGCCGTTCGCAAAGCCTAAAATAAGCGGGTCTGAACTGCCGATACCAGGGTTCAGGTCACGAAGTAGTTCTGGTGCATTTGTTTGGGGATTAATCTTCCACAGTTCACTCCCATTGCTGCTATTAGTGGCAACAAAATAGAGCGTATCGTTAACATTCATCAGAGAAGTTGGAGAGGAACTACCACTACCTGCTTCGATATCCGTGACTCGCACCGGATTGCCTGCGGTGGGGTCAATCTTCCACAGTTCACTCCCATTGCTGCTATTAGTGGCAACAAAATAAAGCGTACCGTTAACATTCATCAGAGAAGTTGGAGAGGCAAGGCCAGGGCCTGCTTCAATATCTGTGACCTGCACCGGATTGCCTACGGTGGGGTCAACCTTCCACAGTTCACTCCCACTGTCGCTGTTGTAGGCGCTGAAATACAATGTACCATTGACGTCTGTGAAGGAGCCTGGATAGGCGCTACCACTACCTACTTCAATATCCGTGACCCGCACCGGACTGCCTGTCGTGGGGTCAATCTTCCATAATTCAGTGCCATTGATGCTGTCAGTGGCACTGAAGTACAACGTGCCATTGATGTTCGTGAGAAATCCTGGATAGGCACTGCTATGACCTGCTTCGATTTCGAGACATATAGGCTTGCCTGTGGTGGGGTCAATCTTCCACAATTCAGTCCCAGTAGCGTTATTGGTCGCGCTGAAGTACAACGTACCGTTGATGTTTATGGGAGAGCCTACACCAGAATAGCCACTGCCTACTTCAATATCCGTGACCCGCATCGGATTGCCTGTGGTGGGGTCAATTTTCCATAATTCAGTTCCATCGCTGCTATTGGTGGCAACAAAATAGAGCGTACCGTCAACGTTTGTCAGAGAGTTCAGCTCGGGACTGCCAGGGTCTGCTTCAATATCCGTAACCCGCACCGGACTGTCTGTGGTGGGGTCAATCTTCCACAGTTCTCTGCCATTGCTGCTGTTGCTCGCAACGAAGTATAACGTACCGTCAACATTCGTCAGAGAGGTCGGAAAGGCACCACCAAGGCCTACTTCAATATCCGTAACCCGCACCGGACTGCCTGTCGTGGGGTCAATCTTCCACAGTTCTCTGCCATTGCTGCTGTTGCTGGCAGCGAAGTATAACGTACCATCAACGTTCGTCAGAGAGGTCGGAGTGGCACTACCACTGCCTACTTCAATATCCGTAACCCGCACCGGACTGCCTGTCGTGGGGTCAATCTTCCACAATTCAGTTCCATCGTTACCAGTAGTAGCAGAAAAATAGAGCGTGCCATTGACGCTCGTGAGGGCATGAGGCTGGGAGCCCTCGTCCTGTATGTTGATATCTGTTGTTGATAAGCTACCCGTCGACGGGTTAAGCTTCCACAGTTCTCTGCCATTGCTGCTGTTGCTGGCAGCGAAGTATAACGTACCGTCAACATTCGTCAGAGAGGTCGGAGTGGCACTACCACTGCCTACTTCAATATCAGTAACCCGCACCGGACTGCCTGTCGTGGGGTCAATCTTCCACAATTCAGTCCCACTATCACTGTTACTGGCAGCGAAGTATAACGTACCATCAACGTTCGTCAGAGAGGTCGGAGTGGCACTACCACTGCCTACTTCAATATCAGTAACCCGCACCGGACTGCCTGTCGTGGGGTCAATCTTCCACAATTCAGTCCCACTATCGCTTTTGTAGTCATTGAAGTACAACGTACCATTGACGTTCGTGAAAGAGTTTGAAGACGAAGCACTTGAGGGCTCAGTATCAATATCCGTGACCTGCACCGGATTGCCTGTCGTGGGGTCAATTTTCCACAGCCCTGTACCCTCGCTGTTGAAGGCACTGAAGTACAGCGTACCGTTGACGTTCGTAAGGAATTTTGGATAAGCCAGAGCATGACCTACTGGTTCAGCCATGACCTGCACCGGATTGCCTGTGGTGGGGTCAATTTTCCACAGTCCTCTGAAACTGCTGGTGGCGCTGCTGACGGCACTGAAGTACAACGTACCGTTGACGTTCGTAAGGAATTCTGGATAGGCATCGCCAGGGCCTGCTTCAATATCAGTAACCCGCACCGGATTGCCTGTCGTGGGGTCAATCTTCCATAATTCACTGCCATTGCTGCTGTTACGAGCGCTGAAGTATAACGTGCCATTGACGTCTGTGAAGGATCTCGGGTCGGAACTTCCAGGGCCTGCTTCAATATCAGTAACCCGCACTGGACTGCCTGTGGTGGGGTCAATCTTCCACAATTCAGTTCCATCGTTGCCAGTAGTAGCGGAAAAATAGAGGGTGCCATTCACATTCGTGAGAAAGAATGGATAAGAACTGCCACTACCTACTTCGATTTCAAGGCGCACCGGATTGCCTGTCGTGGGGTCAATCTTCCACAGTTCACTGCCATTTTCGCTGGTGGTGGCAGTGAAGTAGAGGGTGCCATTCACATTCGTGAGAAAGAATGGATAAGAACTGCCACTACCTACTTCGATTTCAAGGCGCACCGGATTGCCTGTCGTGGGGTCAATCTTCCACAGTTCTTTGCCATTTTCGCTGGTGGTGGCAGTGAAGTAGAGGGTGCCATTCACATCGGTCAAATTCTCGGGGTTAGAGTCATGTGTGCCTAAGTTGAGGTTGTACTGGATGGGTTCGCTGCTTAAGGTTGCAGCATACTGTTTGAGTGTTGAGGCTGTGAATGCTAAAGCAACCCTGCTAGGCGCAGTCCTTGTTTCTAAAGCCCAGCTGCCACCTTGGGCTTGACATCCTGTTTTAACGGCTGAGGCTGCCACATTTGCGCCTGTCAAGCTATGTAGCAGATTGATAAAGGTCTCACCACGATCACCCTTCGCTACCTCGCAGCCATAAATCAGCAGCTCTGTCGTGTTCGTTAGGGCTTTTGCCCAAGCTTGTAGTTGCCCAGAATATCGGTTGATGGTTTCTAGACTCAGTTCGCTCGTACCCAGTTGAACTCGTCCCGGTGAGCTATGAGACACTACATGCACAGCCGTCAAATCTTGGCACTGAGCTAAAATGTCACTGATTTGCTCAACCCCATCTGCCATCCCATCTAATACAATGACCTCAACTCCCAAGCGCACCCCTGTAACTAAATCTGGGTAGGCCATTACGGCTGGATCAATCAAGACCATTTCGCGGCCAGCAACTTGCGAGCTAAGGTTTTGAGCAGCGAAGGCGGGGCTTTGCAAAGTAGCGTTCATAAGTTGGTCTTGAACTGGTGAATAAAGTGGATGGCAGCAAAATGGAAGCGGCAACTACAATCACCACACCTTCTCTGCTCTACAGGAGACACGCAACTGTTAGCTCAATCCCCACAAGTGTCAGCAATTGCTTGGCAAAGGAGAAGCTATAACAACACTCAGAGCGTTCGGTAGATGAAAGCCTGATGTCAGTAATCTAACAGGCTCATACTCTGATCTCAGCCTGTTTAGAGAAACTAACAATATTTACATAAATAATGCTGACTCTGCAAATATAGGTTAAAGATACATCAACTGGACTTGCACATCTATTCACAGTCGTAGTTTTTTTGTAATTAGTTCGCGATTTTTCTAAAAGCTGCCATTAGGTGAAACATGATTCAAAAATTAGGAGTTTAGTCATCAGCGTGGTTCTTTTGGAATGGTAAGCCTATGGGCTTCTTCAGTTGTATGGTGCTAGTTATTCGTAAGTTGGTTGTTCTTTACAAAGGTTTGTTCCTTATCGTTGATAATAAGAACTGATCAATTAGCGTGCACAAATTGTTTGTAAACCGGATATGAGGGCTACCCTCCCAAGTAAAGGTTTCATCACTGTACCCCGTTCAAATTACAGTCGGGATTGCTACAGGTGTCAGGCTCTTTTCAGAGACGGTCTCTTGCAAGGTCGGATGTAAACAAACTCATCAATCGTGCAAAGAATTGAAACGTTGATTTGGAAACAAGTTTATTTACAGTTGTAGAGCCCTACAAGCCACATTCTGATTCACGCACAGCAGATGTAAAACAAACGACCCCATCTCTCTGGCTTCTCACCCATCGAAAACTACTGGTCGAAGTTAAAGAGCTTGCTGCGTTCAGCAGGAGCTAGAAGTTATTCAGCGTTGGAAAAAGCCATTCAAGAAGCGCTTACTTGCTTGAATCTTCCTAGAGGACATTTGTAAACGGTTTACTCATTGTTGTCACTGCACCTCAGGAGACTAGGAAACGCTCTAATCCTATGATTCTAACAAGCTAAAGATTGTCGTGCTTATTCTTTGTTTCTTCTAATTAAGTTGACAATACCTTTGTTTGGAATACTTCCAGAGAGACATAAAGTAGAGTATTTGCAGCTTTCATGGCACTGAATTGTAGCGATTTTGATTCTATCCCTTCAGCAAGGTGTGCCTAACGTCGACAAAACGGTAAGAAAGGTAGCCAGTCGCAAATCCGCTTTGATATAGTCATAGGGGTGTTAAAGATTGTTTCTAAATTACCTGAAATTGGTAGGCTAAACTGCCTTAGATCTTCAGCTTGCAAATCGCCCCAATAATTGAGCTGATTATTTGATATCAGAACGTTAGTTTGTTGAGCACAGTTGATCAATAAATCACCAATCGTTTGATTATCCAATGCAGCCAATTGCAACGCATCTGGATCAGTGCTGGGCTTTAACAGAAGCTCTACGGTTTCCTCTAAGGCATTTTTAACATCATCTAGTGTGATGAATGTCAGGACAGGAATAGACTTAAACTGCCGTTCCAAGCGATTGCCCACAGTTTTCATAATGAATTGCTGGCGTAAGTCGTCCAAAGTGTTGGTGTAGTCAGATTTAGTCTGTTTAAGCTGGGAAATTGTAGATTGATTATGAGCTTCTAGATATTCCAGTACCTTCAAATGAATAAAGGGTCGAATGACAGTAGGGGGATGTTCTTGATCGGCTAATCCCACATTGGCTTCTGATGTTGCTGTGATCCAAATAGCGCTAATTAAAAAGGCATCACTCGCAAGAGCAGTACCAATCATGTCTGCTAGAATCTCTTCTAGCCAATAGTTAATCATTTCTGCAAGAATTTGTTGTTGTTTGGACAAGCCCTTCTGTTTTTCTTTGAGTTTGTTGCTTAGCTCCTCAAGAAGTTTGGGTATTTGCAGAAAAATAGCGTGTCCAATTTCATGGGGGATGGCCGCCTGACTTTTCTGAGCGTTGGGGTTATCATCAATCGCATTCAATGGAACAGATAGCACCAGTGGTTGTCGGTTGTAGATGGTGAGCATACTCATGTCACCTAAATGGACAATCGGGGCGCAGGGAACAATTTGTGCTTGTAGGTCTGATGGCAGGGCTTGACGCAACCGATAGTAGTACTGAATCGAAAGCTGATCGAGCTGTTGTACGTGAGTATAATAGGGACTGCCTGGGAGCCGCTGGGCTGCTACCTGACGCAGAAGCGTCCAGTAAGCGGTTAAAACACCAATTACAACAGCACGAAAATCTTGTGCATCTAGGTTGTCTCCTAGTGATTGGTTAATCTGATTGCTCTGCTTGGATGACTGATCCCCTGTTTCAGAGGGTTGAGATGGAATGAGTGCTAAATAGGCATGGCGGCTAAATTTAGCAAACTCTTGCAAATGATGAGTAATGACTCCATCTGTATCTCCCATCGCATCTTGCCAACGCTGAATATCTTGATAAAGACTATCCCAGGCAGTGTCTAGACGATTTGCATACAATTCATCTAAGGTTTCGGGGTTACGCAGTGTCATGAAAATCTTCCCAGGTTCATTGATAGATTAAAGTTTTGTCGAGCTGACTATGGTTAAGCTAGGTTAGGACATAAAGTTTTTTGTGGGGTGGCTAAGTCACTGCATAAAAATGCCTTAACGACTATGCTTGATGTTATGAAACTTATCCGGGTTTTCTGTGAAATAGTCCAATAGCAACGGATGCATAAAGATATAGGCTCCTCCTACCCGGTGCAGTAAATAGCGGTCAGCCGCATCATTCAAAAAGCGGCTGTAATTCCAGGGCAGTACTCCCTGTCGATAGAGCAGTATCCGCAGGATAAGATGTTGCAAGCAAACGATACCTCCTTTTGCCAAGCCAGTAGCCAGAGCAAGGGGTAGGGCAAATGTTAGTCCAAAACTAAGTCCAATCCCCAAGCTCGATTGTTTGACCAGTCCCCAAACCGTACCTGTTAACAGAATTGGGACAAAGACTATAATCGCAATCCATAGCGCATTGCGGAGCGATTGCCAAATTCCTTGGTTGGGTAATTGGGTCGGGGGAATCGTCATCGAACGGGTTAATCCCGTCAGCGGTAGAACTGCGGGGACAATCAGCAGAGTGGCTGTAAAAGCATCGCTCAGACTGCGATCACCATAGCCAAAGGCAGCGATGGTTAAGCTGATTATCAAGGTGACGCCCAGCCCCAACCCTACACCATAGCGGGCTTTGTCCCACGACCAGCTCAGTCGATCAGCCAACAAAATTTTATTTGTTTGTCCCAACAAGCTACCTGCTAGGGCGGCAGGCAACGCGATTGTTAGGCTAACAATGATGCTGGCAATAAGTACGTTCTTACCTACCAGTGCTGGTATTTGTGAGGTTGTCACTGCTGTCAGTCCTACGATGATTGCGATCGCCAACCAACGAGGGAACCACTGTGCGATTATGCCCGCTAGTTCAAAGGGTAGAAAAAACAAGGTGCCTACAATCAGACTAGACCCTAATCCTTGTACTAGGGTAATGTTGCCCGCTAGGAGAAATACCAGCAGACCTACTGGGAGACTTGCCACCAAAAACAGCAACCCACTGACGGTGCGTACTCCCAAGTCATACAGCAGGCGATCGCTACGTCGAGATAAGAGAGATGGATGCAAGCGCTCAATCCACCATTCCACTTGCCGCTGCTGTACTAAAACTTGAGCAATCCAGGTGAGCCAGGTCAACAGTTGTCGGGGAGTATAGGGACCATTGCGGGTAGGACGAGCCAACATTTGCGCTAGATAGTGGTCGAACAGTTGGATATAGGGTCTATCCGTTGAATGGTTGGAAGTGTGAGCAAAGGAAACAAGGGACTGCTCACAGGACAGCGCCATCACATTCAACATTAGAGGTGAGCGTGCTAACAGTTGTAGCTCTAGGTCTTGCTGCATTCCTGCTGCCATCAGAGAAGGTCCTAGCCCTGCACTCAACCAGAATTGCTGAATTTGCTGCTCAGACAAGGGCTGTAACTCCACGGCACCCCGTAGGTGTAAATGTTGGTCGAGAGCATTGTAGTCATTAACTCGGCAGCAAATGGCGATCGCAACCCAGTGTTGCTCTAAAAAAGTATTGAGTGCGGCTACACAATCTGCTTGGTGAGACAGTTCTACTTGGTCTAACCCGTCCAACAGCAGCATCAGCTCATCGTTGGCAATCCAAGGTTGGGCAATTTTGACTGGAATTTGATACTTGTTTTTCAGTTCATCCAACAGCCAGGCCTCAATGGGCAACCGCCGCTCTGTCCACGATGCCAGATTAAATACAATGGGAATTGGTTCCGCCCCGTTTGCTGCTGCCTTTTGCAGGGCAACTCGTGCCAAACTCAGCAGAGTGGTGGTTTTACCTGCGCCCGGCGTCCCCAAAACCAACAGAGATCTATTCAGGTCTTCAAATACCTTGTCAATTTGGGTGCTTGGTAGAAGTTGTAGGTCTTCAATCAACGGTTGGTGTACCACCATGTCCCGTAGGGGTACATCTACCGTATCTGGACGCAAATGTAGTTCTAGCCCTAACATCACTTCATGGTAGAGCGACTTTCTTAGCACACCTTCAATCCAAAAGTCATTCACCAGCTTAATCAGGTCACTGCGGTTACGCTCAGCCCGACTACTTATGGGATTAACAGGCACGGCTTGAGGATGAGCTGCGGATACCGCTTGAGCAGAGTCATGATGCAAAGATATGGATTTAGGTGGATCTCCATAAAAAGGTTTTGCCAAACTAATTTGAGTAATGCTGTCAAGCGTATTAGAAGCGTGGGCAAGCCGTCCGATCCCTTTGAGCGCTTCTGAGTCATCCGAAGAAACTGCTAGCACACGAGTCCATAACTGCTGGGCTTCAGCTAACTCTTGCCCAGATTCCGCTCGGTATGCATCCATCTTTAAAGTATTGATGTCCGCAAAGTCCGCTTTGTGAGGCAACAGAATCAGGTGATACTTCGTGGGCGGTTCGATCACTCCATAGGGAGTTTGTTGAACTTGTTTATACTGCTGGGTAATTTGAGGAACAGTTTGTCGCAGGCGTTGGTAGAGACGCTCAACAGTAGCGCAGTTCCCCTCTCCTTCCAGTTGCAGTCCCTCCAACAAGGCGTAGGTGAAGGCTCCCTGTTGCAATTCATCAATTTCGTAGGAAGATTCCCAAGGACTACAGGCAAACAGGGTGATCACCCCTTGCTGTTTCTCCTGCCCAAATCCAGTGCTGTCCCGTCTCCCACTATCACTTCGGCACGCATCAATCAACATCACCACGTTATCGGCTCCACTTCGACGCAGGCGACCAGTGATGTAACTCAATGGAATCCAAGTACTTTTCTCCGCCTCGTCTCCAGGATCGGCATCGATTGGCATCAGGTAGTCGTGGTCCTCATGACGCTTGCCATGTCCGGCAAAGAAAAACCACAAGTTATCCCCTGATTTCAGAAAGGGTTCCTCGAACCGGATGCGGAAGAAGCGGCGCAAGGTAGCGTAAGTGGGGTATGAGTCGATGGCCGGACCGTAGTCTTGGGGAATTGGAGGAGAGTTATCTGTGAAGTGATAAATTGTCTGAACGTTAAGTTCCTGCTGCAAAAAGGACTGTATTGCCTCCGCATCTCGCTCGGCGTAGTTAAGCCGTTGCAGGTTGCGATAACCATCAATGCCGATCGTAATCGCCCAGTTTCGTCCCATCTCAGATTACTGGGGTGGCTCGCTTGAACTTCAGCTTGATGGCACCTTTATCGCTGAGCGAGCCACCATTACCCATAATGCTGACCTGTCCTTGAGCATTCAGCTCGACTGATAGCTCAACTTCATCGAGTTGTAAGCCAGTCTGTTGACTTGCTTGGTCAAACACCTCGTTCATGACCTGCAATAAGCCATTCATCTGAGTCTTGAGTGCGGCAGCATCGAGAGGAACCCGCTGTCGCACGATCGTCTTCACTTTTTCAGTGATCGGGGGTGGACCATAGCCGCCGCCTGTATCCTGGCTGCCGTCTCGTACTCCGGATCGAACTTCTACTGTCTCAATTGTCTCGACTTCGGTTAGTAAGTAGATTTGAGCTGCATTATCTGCCATCTCGGCTCACTCCAGTTTTTTCTATATCTTCGTCGAATTCAAGTCGTTTGGCATCCTCAACACCCAGGGATGGGCAACCATTCAGCATAATCGCAACCCAAAACAACGATTGCGATAAGGCTCCTTTCAGAAACAGTCTCTTGCAAGATCGGCTGTAAACAAACTCATCAATCGTATGAAGAATTGAAACGTTAATTTGGAAACGAGTTTATTTACAGTTGTGAAGCACTACAAGTTGCATTCTGATTTACAAACAGCAGTTGTTAAACAAACATCTAGTTGAGCCAACAGAATAATCGGATTTTGAAAAGAATAGTGGGGATAATCAACTCTAGAAGTTGAAGTTCTGCAATACAACTCTCCAACAATTTCTCATGGGTAAGAACTGGGCGATCGCCGTCGGCATTAACCAATATCGTTACCTGCAACCGCTGCACTATGCAGTGCGGGATGCGGCTGCAATGTGCGATTACTTCAGCCATGAGGTGAGATTTGAGCAGGTCTACTACTTTTCAGACAATTCTCCACCAATTCAGCAGGACTACGGCCCACCCTTAGATTCAGTTCCAACGTTTACAACCTTAAGGCGATTCTTACGCTCCCGATTTGAGCAGCCTTTCCTGCAAACCGGGGATAATTTGTGGTTCTTCTTTGCAGGGCATGGCATTCGGCACGAGGATCGCGATTACCTGATGCCGATCGACGGTGACCCAGGGGAAGTAGAAGGGACGGCCATTCCCCTTAGTTACGTCACCGAGCGTCTGCGACGGAGTGGAGCCGATAACGTTGTCCTGCTGGTTGATGCCTGCAGGAACGAGGGACGACGGGCAGGCGTTGGAGTCGGCGAAGAAGTGCAACAGGGTGTGATTACCCTGTTCTCCTGTAGTCCACGTGAGTCATCCTATGAGATTGAACAGCTTCAGCAAGGAGCCTTTACCCATACCTTGCTACAAGGGTTGCGATTACAGGGGGAAGGCAACTGTGCCACCGTGGAACGGTTGGATCAGTATTTAAGGGAACATGTACCTGAACTGAGCCGACGGTATAACAAGCCGCGCCAAACACCTTATGCCACAGTAGAACCTGCAGCCAAGTACCATCTAATTCTGCTACCCCGACAGGCAACCCTGCGGGATGCGGAGACCCTGAAAATGGCAGCCTATAAAGCAGAGACGGAGCGATCGTTTGAACTGGCAGAGCAACTCTGGGTCCGAGTCTTGGCAGTCTCTCCAGCTGATTCAGATGCGATTGCAGGCATTCGTCGATTAGCACGGACACCAGCAGAATCGAGTCCAGCACGTCCAGACCTTGTTTCTTCCTCTGAAACCAGAACGGTAGGGGAGCGATCTACTTCTACCCCTCAATTGGGACACCGTTCATTGGGTTTGAGTAGACGACGGTTGCTCCAACTAGGGGGACTGGGCGTGGCAAGCACTGGAGTTGCAGTTCTGGCTAAATGGATTTCTCAAGATCCTCCTCCCTCTCCCATAAATTCGCTCAAGCCTCCAGCTTCTCCTAACCCACTTAAGTCGTTTGAGTTTACTGTCGCCACTATGAACGCAAAAAATGAAATTCAGCGACAAACGAAACAGGGACGTGTCTTGGAGAAGGATTTGGGCGATGAAGTCAAGCTGGAGATGGTGCCCATTAAGGGCGGAAGTTTTACAATGCAGTCAGACAATGGAGAACCACCACGCCCGGTTACAATTAAACCCTTTCTTATAGGCAAGCATGAAGTAACACAGGCCCAGTGGAAAGCGGTAACGGGCAGTTCTTTTCCATCCTCCTTCAAGGGCAGCAATTACCCAGTTGATAGTGTCTCTTGGGATGATGCAAGGAAGTTTTGTGACCAACTGTCGAACAAAACTGGGCTGAAGTTTCGTCTGCCAACTGAGGCAGAGTGGGAATATGCTTGTCGCGCCGGAACCAAAACGCCTTATCATTTTGGGGAAACAATAACGCCTGAGTTAGCAAACTTCAACAGACGGCATGGTGAAACAACAACCCCCGTTGGTCACTTTGGTGTAGCGAATGCCTTTGGGCTTTACGACATGCATGGCAATATCTGGGAATGGTGTTCAGACCCTGTGTGGATTGATGGGCTAGAAAAGCGAGTGCTGCGTGGGGGATCGTGGACTAGCCCCCTTAATTTGTGTCGCTCATCCCACGAGGGCTATGCTACTCCGACCATCAGAGAGAGTTATCATGGGTTCCGGCTTGTGTGCGATACTTTACTGAAAATCTGATCTCGCCTTATAGGGCGATCGTGATACACCCATTGCATCCAGATTAACTACCTGATTACGCTGAAACAGAGTAAAAGCATTGAGCAACTTGAATGGGACGGAACTGGGCGATCGCGATTGGCATTAATCAGTACGATAACTTGCAACCGCTGAGCTATGCCAAGCGAGATGCAGAAGCTGTGCGCGATTTTTGCTTACAGGACGTGGGGTTTGAAAAGGTTTACTACTTCTCCGATGATTCTCCACTACTCGAAACCGATAGCGGTCCGCACTTACGCTCTCAACCAACCTTTGGCACCCTCTCCCGCTTTTTGCGAGTTCGCTTTGAGCAGCCGTTTCTCTATCCTGGCGATAACTTTTGGTTCTTCTTTGCAGGACATGGTAAACGACACCGCGATCGCGATTACCTGATGCCCCTCGATGCTGATCCTGGCAATATTGAAGGAACTGCGATTCCGCTTCACTACGTCACCGAGCGATTGCGTCGCTGTGGGGCTGATAACGTGATTCTGCTGCTCGATGCCTGCCGCAATGAAGGCGATCGCGATGGACAAGGGATCGGAATTGAAACCCAGCAGGGTGTGGTTACCCTATTTGCCTGTAGCCCTAATGAGCGATCGTACGAGATTGACGAACTTCAGCAGGGAGTTTTCACCCATGCGTTGCTGCAAGGCTTACGTATTCAGGGAGAAGGAAACTGTGCCACTGTGGAGCGTCTCTATCAGCATCTGCGCTATCAAGTGCCAGAGCTGAACCGTCGATATCAGAAGCCAAGGCAGACCCCTTACGGTTTTATTGAACCGCTCGTCAAGAATCATCTGATCCTGCTGCCTCGTAAAGCGAACCTAGCGGACGTTAGTACTTTGAAGATGGATGCTTACCGAGCAGAGTCCCAGCAGGAGTTCGCCGAAGCCAAGCGATTATGGATTCGTGTGCTGGCAGTCTCTTCTGCTGACTTAGAAGCAGTTGAGGGGATTGAACGGCTTGCCCGTGTTCCTGTGACTCCAACTATCTCATCTCAAGCAACGGTTTCCCCTCCAAATCCGAATGCTTGGCAGATGGACGAAACGTTGAATCATTCACTTGAATCTAGTGCTTTGGAATGCCCTAGTGATCTAATTGAGTTAATTGAGGAATTTCTCAGGAAATACAGTCGCTGGTACTTTAATGCTACGAGAATATACAAGTGGGGGGCAACACAAGAAGGATTTGCAAAGCTTGCTGATTATTCAATTAGTGAAATCCAACACGCTTTAGCTCAATTAGACGGTAAGGGACGAATCAAGTCTAAACAGGGTGAAAAAGGAAGCAGAGTTTACAAAATTGTTTAGCACTAACCTTAAAGAATATAAGACAGGATATAGGGAGTCATCGATTGAAGTTCAAACGCACTTCCCCTTGACACGGAGATGGGATGGAACTGGGCTATTACAATCGGTATCAAGGCTATCACAACCCGCAACACCTCAACTACGCTAAGCGGGATGCGGAAGCAATGCAGTCCTTCCTGGGACAGGAGCTCAGCATTCAGACCGTTTGCCGTTTTACTGACGACTCCCCTGCCATTGCCCAAGACTACGGCCCAGACTTAAGCTCCTACGCCACCCTCCAGCGCTTCTTCCGTATCCGGTTTGAAGAACTCTTTCTGATGCCTGGTGATAACCTGTGGTTCTTCTTTGCCGGCCATGCCAAACACCATGAGGATCGAGACTATCTGATGCCGATCCCGGAGACGAAGTAGTTAAAGGGCTGTATCAGATCTATCCTATTTCTTCAACGCTGCCTGTACCCTACCTGCTGTCGCTTAGCTCTACCTTGACTCAGATCTTGCACCTCGTAATCTGAACCTCCCACCCCTGCTGCTGTAACAGCATGCGCTTTTGCTCAACTTCCTGAAGCAACAGGGCAACAACCACCTCGCCTAGGCAGGCTCCGAGCACGGTTGTCGC
>NZ_JACJPA010000079.1:0-12510 GCF_014695845.1 Trichocoleus sp. FACHB-591 | reverse complement strand
ACAGTAGGCAGGTTGAAAAACTTGGCTATACTTGCTAGCGCTAGCACATTATTTTTGAAGTCGGCAGCACCAATATCACGCACAAGCGAGAACAGTCCAGTTTGGTGATCCACTAGTAAAACCGCAGCATTATTCTTATCTAGACGATTGTACTTGAATGTAGACATTAGGTAATTCTCCTATTTGAGTGATTGGTGAATGAGGAATTGCAGAATGAAATCAAAAGCTAAACATCTCTGCTTGTGCTTTTAAGTGAAACGTCTGTTTACCCTCAAGGGTTGATGACGTAAGCGATCGCGCCATGAACTGAGGCTGCAAGACAACGCCAAATTTCGCCACTTAAGCTCCGCGAGTTAAGCACAAAGTAAAGGCATTCGCGTCGCGTGCCCAAAGGGCATTCGCTTCACTGTGCGATCGCTCCTAATGCTTTCAACGTCGCTGCTTAAGCGTGCGTTAATCCAGTTGCACCTTGAATATTCATACCTTCAAGCATGGAACCGTGCAATTTACTTGCTCGATCCATTTGCATGACTGTTTGCACAAATTCAATATAGGGGGTCGCCTTGAAGCTGTCGCCTATAGCAAGTTAAATTTTTTACAGTGCAAATTGATAGATTAACCATGCCATCGCGGAGTAGAAGGCTGGCTCTAACTTAAGTTAGAATCCGAAGTTGATCGAAAGTACATTCATACAACCGATCGACCATCAATGTCTGAATGCAAAATTCGGTAGCGATGTCCCACTCCTTTGATGAGCGATATACTTTGGGAAACGGATGACAGTCCTTCATCGGGGAGCATTCAATGATTACCCTGCCTGGAATTACTATCCACAGCAAAATCTATGAGAGCTTAGCTTCTTTAGTGTATCGGGGCATCAGAGAGCAAGATAACTGTGCAGTGATTGCCAAAGTTCTCAAGCAGGATTATCCCTCTCCTCAGGATTTAACTCGCTATCGGCAGGAGTATGAAATTACTCGTTTTCTCAACATTGAAGGTGTAATCAAGGCATACAGCCAGCAAGACTACCAGCGCACGCTGGTTATTCTTTTGGAAGACTTTGGTGGAGAGTCTTTAGAATGCTGGATGCGGCAACAATTAGACTTCTGTCCCATGCCGCTGTCGGTTTTTTTGAATATGGCGATCGCCATTACGGATACTCTAGGCAAAATCCATGCGGCTCATGTCATCCATAAAGATATTAATCCTGGCAACATTGTCTTTAATCCGAGGACTGGCGTTGTTAAAATCATTGATTTTGGCATTGCCACTCGCTTCAGTCGCACCAATCCCACATTCAAAAGTCTCCATCTTCTAGAAGGAACCCCCGCCTATTTGTCGCCCGAGCAAACCGGACGAATGAACCGGATGCTCGACTATCGCACCGACTTTTATTCACTGGGTGCAACCTTCTACGAACTGTTGACGGGACAATTGCCGTTTCCTACTAAAGATCTCCTGGAACTAGTTCACTGTCACATTGCCAGACCGCCGACTCCCCCGCATGAATTGAATGCCACGATTCCTCAACCTGTTTCAAACCTGATTTTGAAACTGATGGCGAAGAATGCGGAGGATCGCTATCAAAGTGCTTGGGGCATCAAAGCAGATTTAGAACGCTGTGCCCAACAACTGGCGGAAATGGGTCAGATTAACGCCATATCGTTGGGACTGCAAGATGTTTCCGAGCAGTTCCGCATTCCTCAAAAACTGTATGGGCGAGAAGCGGAGATTGCAGCATTATGGGTAGCGTTTGACAGAGTGGCAGGGAGTAAGGCAGTCCGTGAAATGATGCTGGTCTCTGGTTATGCTGGCATCGGCAAAACGGCATTGGTACAGGAACTCTTTAAACCGATCACCGCAAAGCACGGCTATTTTATCTGGGGTAAATTTGACCAATTTGGGCGCAATATTCCCTACAGCGCGATCATCGATGCCCTGCAAAAATTGGTGCAGCAACTATTGGGTGAACCTAATGAACAGGTGGAAGTATGGCGATCGCGCCTGCTCACTGCTCTGGGCAGCAACGGACAAATCATCATTGATGTCATCCCCGAAGTTGAGTTAATCATTGGCAAGCAGTCGCCTATACCCGAAGTTGGAGCAACAGAAGCACAGAATCGCTTCAATCTCACGTTTCAAAGATTTGTGCGGGCGTTTTGTGCAAAAGAGCATCCCCTAGTCATTTTCTTAGACGATCTACAGTGGATCGATTCTGCGACTTTGAAGTTAATCGAACTAATCTTACTTGATGAGCAAATCCAGTATCTGTTTTTGATCGGAGCCTACCGAGATAACGAACTGACTCCAACGCATCCGTTGGTCTTAACGCTAGAGAGCATGCGAAACCAAGAAGTAGTACTTCAGGAAATCACCCTGACCCCCTTAACGCTGGAACCGTTGACTCAACTGGTGGCTGAGACATTACATCGCAATCCTGATACCGTTCGCTCCCTAGCCCAAGCTGTGTCACGTAAAACCGAGGGCAACCCTTTCTTTGTGGGTGAATTTTTGAAGCTGCTGCATAGCGAAAACCTGTTAACCTTTGATGCTCAACAGTTGAGTTGGCAGTGGAACCTGGCAGAGATTGAAGCTCAAGATATCACAGATAATGTGGTGGAGTTACTGCTACGTCAGTTGCAGAAATTGCCGGAAGCAACACAGCAAGTTCTCTCCATCGCTGCTTGTGTTGGGTCTGAGTTTGATTTGGAAACGTTGGCGATCGTTTGCGAAAAATCACCGAAAGCAATTTTCCAGGATCTACTTGTAGCAATACAAGCGGGATTAATTCAACCTTTGTCTGACTTGGACGAAGACTTGTTGGTTCAAGAGTATAAGTTTCTGCACGATCGCGTTCAGCAAGCGGCTTATGCCCTAATTGATGAGTCGTGCAAACAAGTGGTTCATCTCCGAATTGGTCACAATCTCCTCAAAAAAACATTGCCAGAACAGCTATCAGAGCGGTTGTTTGAGATTGTCGATCATCTTAATCATGGAATTGAGCTTGTCTGTGATCAGGCAGAACGAGATGAAATTGCCAAACTGAATCTATTGGCAGGTCAGAAAGCAAAAGGGGCGATCGCGTATAGTACGGCAGGAAACTATTTAGCTACAGGGAGACAATGGTTAGAAGACTTTAGCTGGCAAACAAACTATGACTTGACCTTAGAGTTATATGTAGAAGCAACAGAAGTTGCTTACTTGTGTGGCGAGTTTGAACAGGTAGAGTACTGGGCAGCGATCGTCCTGCAAGAAGCTAAAACGGTTCTCGACACTGTAAAAGTTTACGAAGTCAAAATTCAAACCGATATTGCACAGAACCAGCCATTAAAAGCAACCAATACAGCATTACAAGTGTTGCCGCAACTAGAAATTAATTTCCCTACAACGCCTAGTCAATCGGATATTCGTCTTGAACTAGATACGATCGCCGCTCTCTTCAATGAGAAAGAGGTTGAGAGCTTGATCGATTTGCCAGAGATGACTGAACCGAGCAAGCTAGCGGCGATGCGAATCTTATCCAGTATTACGATCGCTGCCCAAATTGCTGCTTCTAATTTGATACCTCTGGTTGCGGCTAAACAAGTCAACTTATCGATCCAGTATGGTAATGCGTTTGTGTCTCCCTTTGCCTATGCCACCTTTGGGTTAATCCTTTGTGGAAGGTTCGGAAACATCGAGACTGGCTATCAATTTGGACAGCTTGCTCTAAAGCTATTGTCACAGTCTCATAATCACGCACTCAAAGCTAGAACATTGCTGATTGTCAATAACTTCATCATTCACTGGAAAAAACATACTAGAGAATTATCGCAGCCATTACTTGAAGGCTATCAAATTGGGCTAGAAACTGGAGATTTAGAGTCTGCTGCCTACTGTGCTTATACTCACTGTTCTCAATCCTACATCAATGGAAAAGAACTCGTAGAGGTTGAACGCGATATGGTGACCTATGGCGAAGCAATCCATCACATCAAACAAAAAACAGCACTCACTTGGAATCAGATCCTTCGACAAGTCGTCATCAACTTAATGGGAGGTTCGATCGACTCAACCCGCCTCGTCGGCGAATTCTACAATGAGGAAATTGAACTGCCACAGCATGAAATTGCAAATGATGAAAGCACTATTTTTAGTGTACGTTCCAAAAAACTTTTCCTATGCTACCTTTTTTCTGAATATGCTCAAGCCGTTGAAAACGCAGCCCTAGCAGAAACTTATTTGATCCGATTAACTGGCGCAACCCCTGAGCCTTTGTACTATCTCTATGATTCTTTGGCAAGACTGGCAACCTATTCTGAAAGCAGTACTCAAGTGCGGTCAGAAATTCTCAAAAAAGTTGCTGTCAGCCAGGAAAAAATGAAGCACTGGGCATATCATGCACCGATGAATTATTTGCACAAATATCATCTAGTTGAGGCAGAGAAAGCGCGAGTTTTAGGGCAGTTTCTTGAGGCTGAAGAGTTTTATGAACAAGCGATCGCAGGTGCTGCTAAAAATGAGTATATCCAAGAAGAAGCATTAGCTTATGAATTAGCGGCAAAACATTATCTGGCGCGAGGTCGGGAAAAGATTGCTCAGACATACATGAAAGAGGCGCACTATTGCTACGATCGCTGGGGCGCAACCGCTAAAGTTAAAGACTTAGAAACTCGCTATCCACAGTTCTTTTGTCAGTCGCCTAAAGCCGCTTCCACATCAATTCCTATTACTGCTGAAACTATCACTAATCCCTCCCATACTGTTTTCGATTTAGCAGCAGTGATGAAAGCTTCACAGGCGATTTCTCGTGAAATTGAACTGAAGCAACTGCTGCGATCACTGATGCAAACTGTAATTGAGAATGCTGGCGCACAAACCGGATATCTGATTTTAGAAAACTCAGGAGAATGGTCGATTGAAGCGGCTTGTGAACTCAATCCCGATGAGAATGCTTGTGCGACTCAGGTGTTACAGTCTATTCCAATTGCCGATCAATTGCCAGAGTCAATCATTCAATATGTGATTCGGACTCTGGAGCCTGTCACCTTAAATGATGCGGCTTGTGAAGGTGCTTTTATTAATGAGCCATATATTCAACAGAACCAGCCTCAATCTATTTTCTGTTTGCCGCTGCTAAATCAAGCCAAGCTGGTCGGTGTATTGTATTTAGAAAATCGGTTAGCAGCTGGAGTATTTACACCAGAGCGATCGCAGGTCTTGCAGCTATTATCGACTCAAGCAGCGATCGCCATCGAAAATGCCAACCTTTACTCAGAACTGCGGGCTAAGGAAAGCAAGATCACCCAGTTCCTCGAAGCGATTCCGGTGGGAATTGCGATCGTGGATGCGACGGGTTGCCCTTACTATACCAACCAATGCGGCAATCAACTCATGGGCAAAGAAACTGATACTTCCATAGCACCGGAGCAGATCTCAGAGGCTTATCAGCTTTATGTAGCGGGAACGGATCAAATCTATCCAACGGAGAGTTTGCCTGCACAGCAGGCATTGAGGGGCGAACGCATCAGGATTGAAGATATAGAAATTCGTCGAGATCATGTCTCAGTTCTAGTTGAGGCACGGGGAACACCAGTTTTTGATCAACAGGGTAATATCGCTTATGCGATCGCTACCTTTCAGGACATTACAGAGCGCAAACAAGCCGAGAAACTCCTAGCCGACTACAACTGCACTTTAGAGCAACAGGTCGCAGAACGAACTGCTGCGTTACGACAAAGTGAAGCAAATTACCGCAACCTGCTACAAACCGCAAATTCAGTCATCATTTGCTATGACACGCAAGGACGAATTCGATACATCAACGATTATGGGGTGAAACTCCTAGGTTATGAAGAACATCAGATTGTAGGGCGAACCTTATTTGAAACTATCATTCCAGACATCGAAACCTCTGGACGCGATGTTAAACCATTTGTTCACGATTTACTTCGTAATCCTCAATCGTACCCGCAAGGCGAGAGTGAAAACCTGTGTCGAGACGGTCGGCGAGTTTGGATGGCCTGGTCGAATCAAGCTATCTTCAATGACCAGGGAGAGGTCGTTGAAATCTTATCGGTTGGCAATGACACCACTCAGCGTAAACAAGCAGAAGAGGCTTTACAACGCAGTGAAGCCAAGTTCCGAGCTATCTTTGAAAACTCGCAGGTTGGCATCTACCGAACCCGCCTCTCGGATGGATTAATTCTCAATGCCAATCAACGCTATGCCAATCTGTATGGCTTTGATTCACCAGAAGAAATCATTGGGCTGGAACACACCATCGACTATTTTGTAAATCCCAGCGATCGCCAAAAAGCCATTGAGGTGATGAAGCGGGATGGGGAAGTGCGAAACTTTGAAACTCAGCTGCGAAAACGAGATGGGACCTTGTTCTGGGGACTTTCCTCTGCTTATCTGAATGCAGACGATGGCTACCTCGAAGGGGTGACTGCGGATATTAGCGATCGCAAACGAGCAGAAGTCGCTCTACAAATGAGTGAAGAACGACTGCGCTTAGCATTAACCGCTTCAAATCAGGGACTCTACGATATGAATCTCAAAACTGAAGAAATCGTGGTTAACCCAGAATACGCTTTAATGCTGGGCTACGATCCAGCAACATTTCACGAGACCAAATCTAGGTGGGTTGAGAGTTTGCATCCTGATGACAGAGAAGCAATGTTTGCAGTTTACAATGGTTTTATGACCGGAGAAGCCCCCAACTATCAAGCAGAGTATCGCCTGCGTACCCGGGATGGTCAGTGGAAATGGATTCTTTCTGTCGGCAAAATTGTTGCCTGGAATGAATCCGGTGAACCTCTCCGAGCGTTGGGAGTTTATACGGATATTGACGATTGCAAACAGGCAGAAGCCGCGCTGCAAGCCTCTGAAGCAGAACTGCGGGCACTCGTTTCAGCCATTCCCGATCCGCTGTTTGTCCTTACTGCTGAAGGGCGACTGGTCGAAGCAGTCGAAGTGAAACCGAATCAGTTGTATCGACCTATTGAGGAGCAGATTGGTCAAACACTGCACCAGATTTTTGAAAAAGAACAAGCCGATGAATTCCTGAATTACGTTCGGCAAGTACTGAGAACCCAACAAATGCTCACAGTTGAGTACAGCTTGCAGATAGCTGAACAAGAAGCCTGGTTTTCGGCTCGCATTGCCCCAATCAGCCTCGATCAGGTGATTTGGTTGGCGCGAGATATTACGCCGCAAAAGCAAGCAGAAGCAGCCTCGATTTTGGAAGAACGCAACCGCATGGCGCGTGAAATTCACGACACCCTCGCTCAGGCGTTTACAGGCATTCTGGCTCAGGTGGGAGCAGCAAAACAGGTGCTAACAGATGATTTAGAAGCAGCTCAAGCACACCTAGACCTGATCAAAGAATTGGGGCGAACTGGACTGACTGAAGCACGGCGATCGGTCGTCGCACTCCGTCCTCAGCTTCTAGAGGAGGGCAGTTTACAGAGCGCTCTGCACCGTCTCGTCGCTCAAATCAGAACTGCCGCAATGGATACCACTTTGTATTATGAGATTGAGGGTGCAGTATATTCTCTACCGACTGAAGTCGAGAATAACTTACTACGGATGGGGCAGGAAGCATTAACCAATGCGATTAAACATGCCAATGCTGACGAAATTCGAGTGAAGCTAATCTACGATCGCGACCAGGTTTACCTGCGCGTGAAAGACAATGGGCAGGGCTTTGGAGTCGGGAATATTCCAGCCTCTGAGGGGTTTGGCTTACTCGGCATGAGCGAACGGGCAGAGCGCATCGGCGCACAACTCACGATTAGGAGTCAACCTGGGCAGGGAACAGAGATTATTGTCACCGTCAATCGGGAGTAATATCACGATGAGCCAGGCCACGACTATTCGAGTTTTGATTGCGGACGACCATGCTATTTTTCGGCAAGGATTAGCCACAATTATTAACCGTGACCCAGATATGCAGGTGATTGCCCAAGCTGAAAATGGGGAACAGGCGATCGCTCTATTTGGGGAACACCAACCGGATATCACGCTGATGGATCTCCGCATGCCGGAAGTGGAAGGAGTTGCCGCCATCGGTGCAATTCGTGCGACTGCTAAATCTGCTCGGATTATCGTACTGACCACATATGATGGCGACGAAGATATTTACCGGGGATTGCAGGCAGGCGCAAAAGGATACCTGTTGAAAGAAACTGAACCTGACGAGCTTCTGAATGCGATTCGTACCGTTCATCGGGGTCAGAAGTATATTCCGCCTGACGTGGGAGCGAAGTTGGTACAGCGGCTCAGCAATCCAGAACTGAGTGAGAGAGAACTAACGGTGCTCCGTTCACTAGCACAGGGGATGAGCAATGCCGATATTGCGGCAGCGTTGAGTATCGGTGAAGGTACGGTTAAATCCCATGTCAATCGAATTTTGAATAAGCTAGATGTTAGCGATCGTACTCAAGCTGTGATTGTTGCTGTTAAGCGTGGCATTGTCAGTTTGTAGGATGTACTTTCGATCAAATTCGGCTTCTAACTTAAGTTAGAGCCAGCCTTCTACTCTGCGATCGCATCGTTACTCCACCAATTTGTACTGTAAAAGTTTTAACTTGCTGTAGAAGACGACTTAAAGGCGATCTCCTACATTGAATGTATGCAATAAAAGTGCATCCAATCAGACAAATCATACTCCTCTAAAGCGGTAAACCTGATCAAATTTTTAATCCTAATTATTGGAGATAAATCTATGACTTCTACCCCCACAGCCACAGCGACAGACCCAACGCTACGCCAAGGCGATTCTGGTGCTGCTGTCAGTGAGCTACAACAATTGCTGAATGCGAATGGAATCAACATTGCAGTCGATGGAATCTTTGGCAGTGCGACTCGCGCCGCGGTGGTTCAGTTTCAACAGCAAAGTGGACTTGCTGTAGATGGCATCGTTGGACCTAAAACCTGGCAAGCCCTTCGTCGAGGTGGCCCCATTCAACTGACTGATGCAGCCATTTACTACGAGCCATCGAAATATCCCTATCAAAAAGAGGCGTTTGAATGGTTGCAATCCCAGATTTCCAGATCAAATCTAGAGGAATTTGCTCGCCGTTGGCGGAACCTACGCTAACGCAGCAATCACCGATTTCAAAGTTATTCAGCCCAGGTTCAAATTGCTGACGCTGGGAATGCCTAAATCATAGGGTTTTTCCCAGCTTTCGTGGCAAAGTTCCAGGCTTGATACAGATGTAGAAAAATGAACGACGATCGTAGCCATAGTTCCTTACTTGTACCTCCTTCAACCCAAGATTGGATGCAAGGTGTGCTGAGTGCTAAGGTCGTGCTGGTGATGTATGGAGACTATCAATGTCCTAGAAGTGCAGACGTTTACAAGCTGATTAAAGCGATCAAACGAGAGCTTAGTGCTGCTTCTGGAGAGGATGATTTATGTTTTATCTTCCGTCATTTTCCACAAACAAAGATTTATCCCCATGCTCAACGGGCTGCCCAAGCAGCCGTTGCCGCCGCCGCCCAAGGAAAGTTTTGGTTAATGAGCGATACTTTATTTGACCATCAACAAAGGTTGGAGAACGGTTATCTTGTCGAGTACGCCAATGATTTAGGGCTCGACATTCCTCAATTTCTCAAAGAGTTGTCTAAACAAGTGCATATCGATCGCATCAACGAAGATATTGAAGGCGGAATGCAGAGTGGAGTAACGACTGCTCCAGCCCTATTCATCAATAACATTCAATATACCGGACGCTGGAAGATGACAGAGTTAATGACAGCCATTGTTGCTGCAAGTCATTAATCTTCCCAACCTTTGCTTGCCATCCATTTTTGACTGAGGACAATTTTATGAAATCCAGTCCACGATCGACCAAAAATGATTTCAAGCAATCGAGGTTTTCAACTCAGACTCATTTTCCCACTGCGCGCTCTCCTAATCATGCTCTTGTTACGGTTGCCCAAGAGGTCGCTGAGCGGCTCCAACAAGCCTATCCTCTTTCATCTGATGACAGTAACTCGGTTGAGGCGATCGATATTCGCGCAGTTGATTCAGACTTGAGGCAAATGATTCTCGCTGAATCACTCACAGATTGAGAGTTGGAGATGAGTACGCCTGATCGTCTTTCATTGGAGAAATGAGGCAATGATACAAGATAAACCAAAAATTGCTCTAGTGGCAGGAGCGAGTCGAGGACTGGGAAAGAATACTGCTTTAGCAGTGGCAAAGAAAGGAGTGGGCGTAATTGTGACCTACCTCAACGGTGAAGCGGAAGCAAAATCCGTTGTTTCTGAAATTGAGGCAATGGGCAATAAAGCAGTGGCATTGCAGCTCGATATCGGCAAAATCGAAACCCTTGATGCGTTTGTAATAAAAGTCAAGCAAGCCCTGCAAAACACTTGGGACATTGAGCAATTTGATTTCCTCATCAATAACGCTGGAATTAGTAGCGGTTCACTATTTGCAGAAACAACAGAGGAAGAATTTGACCGAATATTCAACATTAACTTCAAGGGTGTCTTCTTTCTCACTCAGAAGTTGCTGCCATTGCTCAAAGATGGTGGACGAATCGTGAATGTTTCATCGTTTCTGACCCGCACCATAAGCCCAGGACGAGCGATCTATGCCAGCACGAAGGGCGCGATCGAGGTTCTGACTCGCTCCTTAGCGAAGGAACTAGGACAGCGGCAAATCACAGTGAATGTAGTCGCTCCAGGAGCGATCGCAACCGAGGGCAGTGTCGTGCAGGACAATCCAGAGATCAATAAGTACGTCGCGTCCCAAACTGCTTTAGGTCGGGTGGGTGAACCTGATGATATTGGAGGGGCGATCGCGCTGTTGCTGTCGGAAGAGAACCGATGGATTACTGGACAGAGAATCGAAGTCTCCGGGGGGCAGTCTCTCTAGCTCGAATCAACTTCAATCGATAGACAAATCATGTTAGCTAATTAAATGATTCAGAACATCAGTTCCAGATTGAGCTACTTGTAGAGCATCAAATTGCGAAGTTTACACAGGTCTACTGCGGCAAGCCATAGATACGAAGATCAGGCAAGGGTTTGAGGAGATGAATCAGCCTTGCCATCAGTACGTGATTCAGCAGCGCGTAGAACAAGCGAAATTGATGCTGTCGAAAACAGATTTAGCGATACGTGCTACGCACAGGCTACGCCAACGCAGATATCGCTCTAGAAGTCGGTTTCTCGAGTCAAAGCCATCTGACGCAACAATTCAAGCGCCTGACTGGAATGACCCCAAAACAGATTCGCTAACTCTATCACGCGCGAGTTAAGGAGACAAAGATGAAGAGCAAAGCAATCAAAGGACATCTGGGAATCGGACCGGAAGTGAAAGACGCGACTTACGTAGAGGCTGCGAGGTGGGGTAAGTATCGGGGGTGGCGGTATGTTCTGGGGCTGGTGATCATCCTCTTTGCGTGGCTGGTGGTCGGGACTGGTGCCAGCGTACTCGTCGTGATCATCGGCCAGCCGGATTACTTCGTGCTTGATTACCTCGTGCTTGGTCCTTTCGGGAAGTTCCTGTTTGTTATGGCAGGTTTCCCATTTTTCCTCGCGGGGGTTCTCATCGCCGTTACCCTTATCCACCGCCGTCATCCCCTGACGCTAATTACGGCGCGGAAGAAGATAAGCTGGCGTCGCATCGGTCAGGGGTTTGTGGCGTGGTCCGTTCCAGCGTGTCTGATAGGTGGGCTGGGACAGTACCTCTTCTACCCCGACACCTTTTCCTTTAACTTCGACCTGGCGACGTTCGCGCTCTTCGTGCCACTGGCACTGGTCTTCACCGCGATCCAGACGACCACTGAGGAGCTGTTCTTTCGCGGATACATCGTGCAGGGTGCGAGCCTCATCTGGAGCAACCGCGTTTTTCTGGCGCTCGTGGCAGCCGTGGTATTTACCCTGCCGCACCTCTTAAACCCGGAGGTGAGCGCAGGCGGCTGGCTCACGGTCTTCTCCAACTACTTCCTCGTTCCAGGTCTGTTGTGGACCGTGGTCTCGTTGATTGACGGAACCACTGAACTCGCCATCGGCGCACATTTCGCGAACAACATCGGTAGCATACTCCTGTTTAACATCACTGGAAGTGCTGTGACCACACCGGCTCCGTTCACAATCAGCGAGTATCACGCCACCTACGGGGCGCTATCGGTGCTAGTTGCAATACCCGTGTTCCTGGCGATCGCCTACAAGGTGTTCAAACGCGACAAGGCATCCAAACCCGTTTTCCAGAGTGGTCGGATTGGTCGTCGGTGATTTCGTCAGTTCGTTGCTGAAGGTCATTTAATTACAACAGGAGAAACAAAATGATACTGCAAGATAAAGTGGCGTTAGTCACTGGTGGAACTTCAGGAATTGGTCATACAACCGCGGTCGCCTTCGGTGCTGCTGGAGCAAAGGTCGTATTCTCAGGCAGACGCGACGCAGAAGGTGAAAAAACCGCCAAACTGATTCGCGAAACAGGCGCTGAATGCTTATACGTCTATTGAAACAAGTTCACTAACATCACAAGAATCTGACAAATCATTT
>NZ_JACJPA010000078.1:0-204758 GCF_014695845.1 Trichocoleus sp. FACHB-591 | reverse complement strand
GTGCGTGAAACCAGCGAGAACGAGTCTCAGAACTACGGTTACAAGTTCGGTCAAGAAGAAGAGACCTACAACATCGTGGCAGCTCACGGCTACTTTGGCCGCTTGATCTTCCAGTATGCGTCCTTCAACAACAGCCGGGCGTTGCACTTCTTCTTGGGTGCATGGCCTGTGATCGGCATCTGGTTCACGTCTTTGGGCATCAGCACGATGGCGTTCAACCTGAACGGGTTCAACTTCAACCAGTCGATCATTGACTCACAGGGTCAAGTCATTGGCACTTGGGCCGACGTGCTGAACCGCGCGAACCTGGGGATGGAAGTGATGCACGAGCGCAACGCTCACAACTTCCCTCTTGACCTGGCTGCGGGCGAAGCTGCTCCTGTAGCACTAAGCGCACCTAGCATTCACTCCTAACAAAAACTTAAATGACAGATTAAGATTTGCCACTTGAGTCAGAACATCACTTGATCGCTATAAAAAGCGCTCTCCACACAGAGGGCGCTTTTTTCATTAGTCTAGAAATAGAAGTGGGTGACGTGCGAGAGGGGGCCTGGACGGGGTGAGTGCCTTTTGCGCCCTAAGCTTCACTCACAAGCGATCGCCAGAATTTTTGTGAGTCGAGCAACTTCAACCGTTATGATTTGAGCTTGGATGAATTTAGGAGGCAGTCCCACGGTTTACGCACGTCCCTTAGCTCGCTTAATTGAGCAATTACAGCGCTTACCAGGTGTGGGGCCTAAAACCGCGCAACGGCTCGCTTTACATATTCTCAAACGTCCAGAAACCGAGGTCCAAGCGCTGGCTCAAGCTTTGATGGAAGCCAAGCAACAGATTGGTCTGTGTTCTGTGTGTTTTCACCTTTCGGCTGAACCTGTTTGTGAAATTTGTCGCACCGCGAATCGCGATCGCACCACACTTTGCGTTGTTGCTGATTCACGAGATGTAATTGCAATTGAAAAAACACGAGAATATCGCGGTAAATATCACGTGTTAGGAGGTTTAATTTCACCAATGGATGGAATTGGTCCTGACCAACTCTATATCCATCAATTGGTCCGGCGAGTCAGCCAAGAGAAAGTTCAAGAGGTCATTCTAGCCATTAGCCCTAGTATTGAGGGTGAAACTACCACCCTGTATGTCGGCCAGCTATTAAAGCCGTTTACAAAAGTGACTCGAATTGCCTTTGGCTTGCCGATGGGGGGCGATTTGGAGTATGCCGATGAGGTGACATTGGCAAGGGCACTAGAAGGCCGACGGGAGCTGGACTAGAAGTTAAGTTTATGGCATTAAAACGGTAGGCGATCGCCCCTCGCCCGCCTGCCATAAACTACTTCAGCTTTTGCTTGATGAAGGTGACAATCTGCGTTAGTTGTTTCTTCAGTCCATCAATTTCTGCCTGCATTTTCGCAACCTTCTCATTCAGCGCTTGAATCTCCGCAGCCGATGCCCCTGACTCGGCAGGTGCTGCGTTTGCTGTAGTGGCTGCGGGCGTGGCTACGGTTGGAGCGGCTGCTTGTACCCGTGGCAGTTTCGCTTTGGCCATTGAGGCTTTAATTGCTTCAATCAGCTCCTTCTGCTCGAAAGGCTTTTCAATAAACTCGAAAAACTCAAAGGGCTCAGGGATTTTCTCGGTTACTTCTTCCCGACGCCCTGACATCACTACTAGGGGAATGCTCTGTAAGTCTGATTGGTTCTGAATCTGTTGAAAGACCTCCCAGCCGCTCATTCGTGGTAGCAGGAAATCTAGCATGATCAGGTTTGGCCGTTCTTGCCGGATTAAGTTGAGACCTTCAACCCCATCTTTGGCTTCGAGAACTTCAAAGTTACCTTTGGGTAACATGTCTCGCACTCGCATCCGAATGACTCTGCTGTCATCAATAACTAGGATCTTGTGACTTGCCACAACTGACTCCTTAGGGGGTGATTCAAGGTTTAGTGAAGATTTAGATTATTATTTCTCGACCGTCCTGCTGTTTGATCCTGTTGGAGGATAACCTCAGGTGAAGAATTAATCAATGCACAGTGTAGTAGAGAAAATTGGTATACATCACTCAAGTGATGTTGAGTATAGGCATAGTGGTAATTCTATGACACCATAAACCAGCGTAGCTTCTGCAAGTGAAATTACTCTAATTTCAGTTGAGCGAGACTCCTGTTTGGTGGTGTTGGCATAGGATAGGCATTCTAATATGCCCAAAATTTCCTCAGAATTGATCTCAAGGCGATCGCACTACCGTTAGATTTTGGTAGATTGCGTTTTGGTTCGTGCCGCTATTATCAGTGACGGGAAAGGTCAAAATTGCAGTTTCGACAACAAGTTCTAGAATTTGTGATTAGACCCCTTTAATTACCCGACTGCTGGCTTGAGCCATCTAACGTTTTATGCCTTCCGAAATAGAGACAACCCTACAGCCAAGTTTGACGAACGCATCTACTGCGGCTCGGCGTTCTGAGATTATCAGCATGCCGGAATGGCTCCGGCGACCTGTGGGTAAGGCAAGTGAGATTTCTACGGTTCAGAAGATTATTAAGCAGCGGCAAATTCATACGATTTGCGAAGAGGGGCGCTGCCCGAATCGAGGAGAGTGTTACGCCCAGAAGACAGCAACCTTTCTGCTGATGGGGCCTATCTGTACTCGTGCCTGTGGTTTTTGTCAGGTAGATAAAGGCCATGCTCCCATGCCGCTTGACCCTGATGAACCGGAAAAAATTGCTGAATCAGTTAATTTGCTGGGGTTGGAATACGTAGTGCTGACTTCAGTCGCGCGCGATGACTTGGCCGATCAGGGAGCGGGTTGGTTTGCGGCTACGATGTCAGCGATTCGTGCAACGAACCCGAACACTCAGATTGAAGTGCTGACACCTGATTTTTGGGGTGGGCGAGCGACTGACCTGGAGGCGGCAGAGATGCAGCGGCAGCGAATTGCGACCGTGATAGCGGCTCAGCCTGCTTGCTTCAACCACAATATTGAAACGGTGAAGCGTTTACAAGGTCCAGTGCGACGCGGTGCCAAGTATGAGCGATCGCTGCAAGTGCTGCAAGTCGTGAAACAGCTAAACCCCCAGATTCCTACCAAGTCTGGCTTAATGTTGGGGCATGGCGAAACCGAGTCAGAGGTAATAGAGGCTATGCAAGATTTGCGAGTTGTAGATTGCGATCGCCTCACTCTGGGTCAATACATGCGCCCATCATTGGAACACTTGCCTGTCCAGAAATATTGGACGCCCGCAGAATTTGAGCACCTAGGCGCGATCGCTCGTGCAATGGGTTTTTCTCATGTGCGTTCTGGTCCCTTGGTGCGTAGCTCCTACCACGCTGGAGAAGCGGTTTAACCAGTTGGTGAGGTAGCAGCGGGCTCTTCCGTGGGATTGAGAAAATCTTCGCCAAAGCAAAATAAAATCTGCCTACTGGCGCGTGTGCTTGACCTAGCCTCTTTGGTATTTCTGTTTAGTAGAGTTACACAAGGAGCTTGTTTATGAGCGCTCAAGCAGTGAAATCATCGGTTAAAACCAAAGCAGTTGTGGATGAGTCTAAGCCCCCTTATCCCTACCGCACCATTGTTAGCTTGATTCTCTTAGCTGGCAATTTCCTGGTTGCAGCTATTTACTTCCATGCCATCAACCCATAGTGACCTGAGACTTCTGCTTTGGTCTGCTTGGTTAAGCGCTAGTGTTACTCAAATCGTGCCTTTAAATAAGCCTTGTGGCCGTACGAGTAGCACTAGCACCATGATCAATAAAGCTACTCCCAGCTTGTATTCAGTGGGTAACCAGTAGGTGCTGACTTCCTGCGCCACTCCAATAATTAAAGCGCCCGCGATCGCGCCATAGGGATTGCCAATTCCGCCCAAAATGACTGCCGCAAACATAGGCAAAATCAGAAACCAGCCCATGTTGGGACGCACTGCGGTAATTAGGCCATACATGCCACCACCCAGCGCCGTGAGGCTGCCAGCAATTACCCAAGTCCAGATCACAACTTGATCTACGTTAATACCTGACACCCGCGCTAAATCGATGTCATCCGCCACAGCCCGCATCGCTTTACCAATCTTGGTGTTTTGTAAGAGGTAATGCAGACCCAAAATCACTAAAATCGCTAAGCCAACCACAATCAGGCGATAGTAAGCAATTCGAATCCCGAAAAGGCTGACGGCCGAGGCGACTGGCAGGTCGTAGTTTTGATTCCCACCGCCCCAGAACAAAATAATGCCGTTGCGAAGAAATAGGGCTAGACCAATGGAAATGATGATTAGGGTAGTGGAAGAAGCTCGGCGATCGCGCATGGGCGACCACAACAGTTTTTCAGTGAGCAAAACTGCCAAAATAGTCCCGACCACGCCAAGGACCACGGCCAGCCAAATATTTATACCAAAACCGTTGGCTAAGAGCGTGAGGTAAGCTCCTAGCGTGAGGAAATCACCGTGGGCAAAGTTGGCTAAGCGCAAAATGCCATAGGTGAGTGTAAGACCGACAGCTGCCAGAGCAATAATGGAGCCGACTGCAATGCCGTTCACAATGAGTTGAGCCAACTGCTGACTGAGGAGCTGACCCGACAGCTGAGCCAATAAATCCATAGTTTTGGTAACCGTCACATGTTCTATCGCTCTGATTGTCCCTAAACCAGAGCCGTTTGGAAAGCCAACTCAACCATCAATCTGAGTTGAGCCAACTCCTTTGTTTAATAGAATCCTTGGAGCACCTACCTAGCGCGGAATAATAGGGCGATCGCAGATATAGGCAGAGAAAATCATGAGACTGCAAAATTCTCGATTACTCGTATTTACCAGTTTCCTAACGCTGTTTTGTGGCGGTGGGACATTACTTTTCTTTTTGTATTTCGGAACAGCCTTAAGTCAGGAAGACGACACACCAGACATTTTAAGATCTGCTTTGCAGATGGAGCTAACTCATGCTGATATTACGGCGGTAAAGTTCAACCCAAAACGCTTGTTGGTTCGCTCCTTCTCTGCCTTGAAGACCCATCTAGAGCGGCAAGGTTGGACTTGGGTAGACCCAATGGGATCGCTTGTCGTCTACCGCCAAGCAACTCAGCAACTCAATGCTGATTGTGCTATGTACTCCCGAAGCTACATGATCTGTGAGCTAAGCCAAGTTCCGTAGAGGTTTCAACGCTTCAGTAAAGTAGCATCTGTGAGTTCCATCCTCAGGCTACCAACGGCTGTAAGGATGCTTTGCTAAACTGGCGTTGAAGTAACGGGGATCGTGGGAGACTTCTTCTCCAGCCCAATCGGGCAAGGTAATAGCCTGGTTCGCATCGCTCAGCTCGACTTCCGCCACCATTAACCCTTGATTTGCTCCCGCAAACTCATCCACTTCCCAAACTAAGTTGTCCCAAGCAACTTTATGGCGAGTTTTTTCGATTAGAGGTGGCTCACAAAGCTGATCGAGCATCGCTTCCGCATCGGCTAGTGGAATGCTGTACTCAAACTCCGAGCGAGAATAGCCGACTGTGGGGCCTTTGATCGTGATGAACCCGCGATCGCCCGCAACTCGGATTCGTACAGTCTTACTGGCACTAGAAGAAATGTAACCCTGTCGATAGCGGGTGCTGCTGAGCAACGTGGGATCAGAGCGCTGCTGGAATTGCTGCCACTCCTCTGGTTTGACGAGAAATTTACGCTCGATTTCAGTAGCCATTAGCCAGATAGTTGTTGATTGAGGTAGAGAAAAGCCTCAACTTCCGCTGGTGTAGGTTGAGCCGCGATCGCCCCTGGTCGTGTAGTGGTTAAAGCCCCGACTGCACTGGCGTAGGTCACGACTTTTTTAGCTATTTCGGGATCGCGGAGGCTTTGCAACCCGTTTTGAGCCACTTGGTGCAGAAAGCCTGCGACAAAGCTATCCCCTGCGCCTGTGGTGTCTTCTGATTCCACGTCAAAGGCCTTTAAGCGACCTTCATTGCCGCCCAAGTAGTAGGCGCAGCCTTTGGCTCCAGCCGTCACCAACACACTCTCGGTATTGCCTAGGCGATGGGCGATCGCGCCGGGATCAGCGGTACCGAATAACCACTCTGCCTCCTCATCCGCGAGCTTGAGAAAGTCAACTCGCTTGAGTAAATCTTGAATGATGGCAGGTGCAATTTCTGGATCAGGCCAGAACATAGGTCGCCAGTTCACATCCACTAACGTCTTGACATAATGCTGCTCTGCTAGCTGCAAAGCCCGTTCTGTAGCAGCTCGGCTCTCTGGGTAGGCTAGCTCCAATGTACCTAACACCAAGAAGTCGGCTGACTCAAACAAGTCCACTGGTAGTTGGTCAGCTTGTAGGTGAGTATCGGCAAATTCTGCGGTATCTAAATCCCCAAAGCCAGAAAAAATGCGATCGCCCGTCTCTGAGCGCAACACATAAACTTGGCGCGTAGGAGCCGTGGGATGACGCTGCACCCCTTTGGTATCTACACCCACAGTTTGCAACAGTTGGACTAAATTTGCTCCTGGCTCATCTTGACCCACACAACCAACGAACCCAGCTGTGGTGCCGAGCTTGACCAGTGCACAAGCGACGTTTGCTGGAGCCCCACCAGGATAGGGAGTCCAAGACTCTACCTGCTCTAGCGATCGCCCTGGTTGATTCGCCAAACAGTCAAACAAAATTTCGCCAAGACAGAGAACCCGCGGGTGAACCACACCAACACTCCTTCTCAACTTTTCCCAACCGATCAAATGCCGCCCTAAGGTGACGTCTCTTAGTTACATTGCCGTTTTTTAGCAATTAAAACCGCAATTTCGCTAAGTTAGGGTCTTATACAGACAGCAGACCCCAGATTCAGGACTTAACTCAGGAACTTGTAGGCTCAGAAGTTACCCTAGATGCCTACCATCATAGGGTTGAATGCCAACTTTCTGACTTCTAGGCATTACTCATTGGCCTCTTGGAGCTGAGCTGCTACTCGCTCCCCAAATTCTGAATCTGTATTAGCCAAACCCAATAATTGCAGATATTCAGTTTTAGTTAATCCTGCTGTCGCAATAATTGCTAGAGCTTCAGTTTCAATTTCTCGTTGAACTCGCAGCGACTCCGATTCGGTTTCAGCTCCCTGGAGTTCCCCTTCTCGCCGTTCAATGAGATCTAACACTTGTAAAAAGGCATGAACGAATTGGTTTACCTTCTCGGACGGAATATCGTTAGAGTCTAGGTTGCTATGGCTGGAAGCAGGTTGTTCTGGAGAGAGTTCTACACTGATTGGAGTCGTGGGCAACGATTGCGCCCAAGCGATCGCCGGGCTACTCCAAACTGCTACAAACAAGGCAGCTACTACCAATAGAGATAGCAATCTAGCGCACCAAGAGTTTAGTGAAAATTTGACCGAGCGGGACAAGGGCATTTACTGAAAAACCGCAGTTTAAGCAACGGTTCCAACTAGGCTAGGCGTTAAGGAGTCTGCTAAAGATAGCTCACTTTCGGCCCAAGGTGAACGCAGGCTAATCCAGAGGACGTAGCGCTGATCTGTAGGGGCCGTGTTGCGATCGCTAACGCAAGTAATGACCGTTTGGATACCTTGTTGAGCGAGGGCACAGCCTAAGCTGTAGGCATGGTTGCGCCGCTGGAGACTGAAAGTTCGAAAGTGACGAAACAATTCGCTTTGGTAACGCATGCCATCATGCATGACGTTCTGGTACCAAAATTTGAAGTATGACGAACTCTGTTGCTCAATGACGACCAGTGGTTGCAGCATAGCGACGGTACTCCTCAATCGAGAATGTGGCGTTTGGCAGAGGATTTAAAGATTTTTGAAATTTAGCGAAACTGCAAGCCTAGGGTCTACTTCTTAAGACTCTGACTGCGCTTCAGGTAAATCGACTCGAATAAATCTCGAGTAAATACTGTCAAGACAGCTCAGAACACACATACGTTTTGAGCTAGTAGTTTCAGTTTTTCAATTGACCAATTGAAAAACCGGAATAGCGACTACTGCTCTAGCCAATTCATCAGGATCAGGGAATGCACCTCGCGGAAGTGACGTTCCAGCGGGAAGGAGAAAGCAGAGTAGCGATTTAGTCACTACACTACGCAAGCAACCAAAACAGGAACTTGGTGAGTTCCTATTCCAAATGACCTCATCTAGAGTAAAAGAACGTCGGAAAACACCAATGTATCGATGGATACAACTGTGTTTTCTTTACTAGAAATTCAAGCTTCTTCAGGCGATCGCTGTAAAACTTTGAGGAAGCTTTATGATTATTGACTATTTTCGACCTTGCTCTCTGCTTACACCCGACTTATGGGTTTCAAGCCATCCACTCAAAATCTAGCGATGAAACCCGCTGAACCTGGGGTGTTTGCCAAAATTGCCTCTAGAATTAAAGTGAGGGATAAGTAAATATACACGGATAGGAATAGTTTATGTCTGGTGTCGAGTCTCAGAACCACGGAGTCCTCTCAGACCGAGAGTTGCAAGTAATTGAACTAGTGGCTGCTGGCTTGACTAACCAGGAGATTGCAGAAAAGTTGGCAATTAGCAAGCGCACAGTTGACAACCATATCAGTAATATTTTGACTAAGACTGCTACAGAGAACCGTGTGGCGCTGGTAATGTGGGCGTTGCAGTGGGGTAAGGTCTGCCTGAATGACGTGAACTGTTGCGTTTTGCCTTCTGCCAATGACGAAGTGATCTCTTAAGCGTAAGTTTAGATTGAGTTCAGATCATGATGCAAACTGCTAATAACCAACAGTTGCGCTACGAATTCTACAATCCCACCTTACCTTTGGCTGTGTATCGCGAAGTTGTGGCTCACTTGCAGCAAGTTAGTGGGGTGGAAGCGGGACTGCTACCACAACCAGCCAAAGATTTTGACTACACCTACAGTCAAGTGGGTGGCTTGTGGCTAGAGTATCCGTTAAAGGCTGACCAACCTGAGCTGAGCCAAGGAATGCGACGACGGATTGATCAGATTTTGGCCTACTATAGCGATCGCTATGGTGCTTGGAAAGCCCAGCAAGATTAACGATCTTTTTGTAATTGGAACCTGAGTGGGAATGGGCGCGATTCAAGCATTACGCGGAACCCGTGATATTCTGCCGGATGAAGTTAAGTACTGGCAACAAATAGAATCAGTAGCCCGGACAATTCTCAGTCGAGCTGCTTATCAAGAAATTCGCACCCCGATCTTCGAGCAAACGGAGTTGTTTGAGCGGGGCATTGGCGAAGCTACGGATGTGGTGGGCAAGGAGATGTACACCTTCAAGGATCGCGGCGATCGCTCAATGACGCTGCGACCAGAAGGTACGGCTGGAACAGTTCGCTCTTTTATTGAACACAGCCAACACGCCCAAGGTGGAGTGCAACGTCTCTGGTACACCGGACCCATGTTTCGCTACGAGCGCCCTCAAGCAGGGCGACAGCGCCAGTTTCACCAAATTGGAGTGGAAGTTTTAGGAAGTGCTGACCCCCGCGCTGATGCAGAGGTAATAGCGATCGCTACAGACATTCTTAAGACTCTAGGTTTGAGTGATTTACAACTACAGCTCAACTCGGTGGGCAATGCAGATGATCGTCAGCAGTACCGAGATGCACTGGTTGCCTACTTCACTCCCTACAAGGAAGAGTTAGATCAGGATTCACAAGATCGCTTAACTCGCAACCCGCTCAGAATTCTGGACAGTAAGGACAGTCGAACGCAGGCGATCGCGCAAAACGCACCCAGCATTCTCGAGTATTTAGGTTCTGATTCCAAACGGCACTTTGATCAAGTTCAGCAATCTTTGACTGACCTAGGCATTACTTACCAACTCAACCCTTGTTTAGTGCGGGGCTTGGACTACTACACCCACACAGCCTTTGAAATTCAGTCTGCTCATCTAGGTGCCCAAGCGACGGTGTGTGGTGGGGGTCGCTATGATGGGTTGGTTTCGCAGTTGGGTGGTCCTAATACGCCAGCGGTTGGTTGGGCGATCGGGTTAGAGCGTTTAGTGCTGCTGCTACAACAATTAATTGCTGCCCCTCCATCAACACTAGATTTCTACTTAGTGTCACGGGGCGATCGCGCCGAAGCTCAAGCTCTAGTTCTGGCCCAAAAACTACGTCAGACTGGATTTGCGGTGGAACTAGACCTAAGTGGTAGCGCTTTTGGTAAGCAGCTGAAGCGAGCCGATCGCAGTGGTGCTTTGGCTTGTCTAATTTTGGGTGACGCAGAAGCAGAGAACCAAACTATTCAAATCAAGTGGTTGGTTTCCGGAGAACAACAAGCGATCGCGCAAACGGAGTTAATTAGCAGCTATCAGCAGTTGCAGCAGCGCATCACGGATTTTCGTGCTCACGAACCAGCTCAAGCGGCTCAGTAGCTAACTCGCAAAAAGTTAATCACGTTTTAACGGAATTTGTGGAGTGCTGATTTGGCGCTCAGTACCCTTCGCTGTAGGCATTAGCAATTTAATCTCTATGTGGTTCTCTCTCCGTCCTGCCTAATTGCACAACTCAAGTTCGGTTTACGGGTGCCCAAGGCAGCAGCTTGAAAGAAGCTGGCTTGAGGAATAGCCAACTGATAAATAAAAAGGTAGCCGTCAAGAGCTGCGTCAGGTCAACAGCAGAGAGGGAGCCATCTGCAAGAGAAGCAATGCTTCTGTCAGTAATGCCAAATAACCAACATGAAACTCCTAGAAGCCAAATGCCATTCCTGAGAGTGTTCAAGGAATCATCTGAAGGACGTCCGCTATCCATGATTGAGGCCGTTTCCTAACTAACTGGGTGAAACATCGGCGCTACTGCTTGAGGACGACTAAACTACCTCAGAGCCGTTGTTACTTTCATGTTAAGAAATGTTTTGAATACTTGCCATAGATCCAAGGATATACATTCAATTTGCTAACTGGATGACTATGGTGCTATAGGTCGCGATCCCAAATGGGGTGAAATTCCTTGAGGCTCCAACCCTGATGGAGAGTCCAGGTGAACAGAAATTAGGATAAAATTTGCGTCGGTTCAACTTCAGTAGATTTGTCGAGTTCCCATGCCTGGGAAACAGAAACTGAATGGATATTGCAATTGATTTTGGGACTAGCAACACAGTTGTCGCTCGTTGGAATCGTGCTACGCAACAGCCGGAAACCCTTGCCTTACCTGGCTTATCACTGCGGCTAGGGCAAAACCCACCCCTCATTCCTAGCCTGCTCTATGTAGAAGATGCCGCGAAGCAAGAGATAGTGTTAGGACAAGCTGTGCGCGATCGCGGCCTCGACCTCAGCAGCGACCCTCGCTTTTTTCGCAATTTCAAGCGGGGGATTGGGGCAACCATTCAGGGGTTCGTTCCAGAACTGGATGGTCAGCAAGTCACCTTCGAGCGAGCAGGCACTTGGTTTCTGACTCAAATCATTGAAGAACTCAAAACCAGTTATCCAGAAGTGAAAGAATCACTGGTGTTCACAGTGCCAGTCGATAGTTTTGAAATCTATCGCAACTGGTTAGGGCAAATCTGCCAGTCGCTACAAATCGAGCAGGTCCGCATGCTGGATGAACCGACAGCAGCAGCCCTCGGTTATGGTCTGGCGGATCAAGAGATTCTGTTAGTGGTTGACTTTGGTGGCGGCACTCTAGACCTCTCCTTAGTGCGTTTAGATTTAGGCCGACAAACTAACAGCAAGCCTTTGGGCTTCATTTTGCAGTGGGGCCAGAAATCTTTGGCTGACAGTACCAGTCAACGACCCAAAACCGCTCGTGTTTTAGCCAAAGCAGGACAAAATCTGGGTGGAGCTGATATTGATCACTGGTTAGTTGATTATTTTGCGGCGACGCAAGGGTTAGCGGCGACACCTCTCACTACCCGTTTAGCAGAGCGCCTAAAAATTCAGCTATCACTTCAATCCCAAGCTAATGAGGTTTACTTTAACGACGAAACTTTTGAAAGCTACGAACTAGCCCTCGATCGCGATCGCTTTGAGTTGATTTTGCAGGAGCATGAGTTCTTCGATCGCCTGGATGACAGTATGACTCAGGTGTTGCGCCAAGCTAGACAGCAGGGCATCGAAATTGAGGATATTAGCGGTGTGTTGTTGGTGGGAGGAACCGCGCAGATTCCCGCAGTCCAAACCTGGGTCCAGCAATATTTTGATGTTGCCAAAATCCGCTCTTCTAAACCGTTTGAGGCGATCGCTCAAGGCGCGTTGCAGTTGAATCAAGGCGTGGAGCTGAAGGATTTTCTCTACCACAGCTATGGAGTGCGCTACTGGGACCGCCGCCAAAACTGCCACAACTGGCATCCCATCGTGAAATCAGGACAACCCTATCCCATGACCGACCCTATAGAATTGGTGCTGGGGGCTTCTGTGGAGGGCCAACCTAGCATCGAACTAATTTTGGGCGAAATGGGGGCTGAGTCAGGCGGTACAGAAGTATATTTTGATGGCGATCGCCTCGTGACTCGCAGCTTAGCTAGTGGTCAAACTCAAGTGCAACCGCTGAATGATCGTGAGGGTGCCCGCACCATTGCGCAACTCACACCGCCCGGATATCCAGGTAGCGATCGCATCAAGGTTTTGTTTCAAGTTGATGCCCAGCGTTTTCTGCGGATGACAGTGGAAGATTTATTGATGAATCAAACTTTGCTTGATGATCAACCCGTCGTTCAACTCAGCTAACTCAGTTAACTCGGTAGACTTCAAGAGTGCACTACGACCGGAGTACCCACCGTGGCCCAGTCAAAGAGCCAATTGGCATGATTCACGGCCACATTGACACAGCCATGACTCACGGGCGTGCCAAAGCGGTGGTGCCAATAAGCGCCATGAATGGCGTAGTTGCCAGAGTAATACATTGTGTAGGGCACATCAGAAATATCGTAATCGCTGCCTCGCATCCGGGCTTGGCGATGCTTTGTTTGAATGGCAAACGCACCTGTACGGGTTGGCGTTGAGGACTTACCTGTAGAAACAATGATGGCGTAAACCGGAGTTTGGCCCTCCCAAGCAATCAAGCGCTGGGATGAGAGGTCAATTTCAATCCACCGACGGTCCGACTGACGCAACGTTTGCATCTTTTGCCCCAGTGGACTGACTTCTTGAGCGGAGACCCTAGTAGTCCAGATGGATTCTGGCCCCAACACTGCTAATGCCAGTGCAGTACTCAACCAAATCTGGCTCCAACGTCGCTGCCGCTTTGAACGGGTCATGTTACCCATCGTTCTGACCTCCTAGCCAACGAGAGGAATGTTTGTAATGTTGCTGATGCACCCTGATTGGCTATTTTCTATATTCACCATAAATCATGAAATAGAGACATTTGCAACTTGCTGGCAAAGAATTCTTGCTTGTTGAGCGATCGCTAGCCAATTCTCTGCTTGAATTGCTGCTGCTGGAAATAAATTACCCGATAATCCCACGGCGATCGCTCCTGCGGCCAAAAAGTCTTTGGCATTCTCAACGGTGACACCGCCAGTCGGGATCAGGGGAATTTGCCCGAGTGGCCCTTGCAAATTACGGATATAAGTAGCGCCCCCCACTGCCTGCACCGGAAAAACTTTGACGCTACTAGCTCCTGCTTGCCAAGCTGTGACGATTTCCGTAGGCGACAAAGCTCCCGGCACAATGGGCACACCTTGCTGCAAAGCGAGCTGAATCAAGCCAAAATCCACATGCGGGGTAAACAAAAACTGTGCTCCTGCTGCGATCGCCGATTGTAACTGCGCCCGAGTTAGCAAAGTGCCTGTGCCAACTAAACAGTTAGGTAACTCTGAGCGTAGGGATGCAATCAATTCGGGGGCGCGATCGCTATTCCAAGTAATTTCGATTAATCGCATCCCTCCCATTGCGACTGCCCGCGCCATCTGTTGACCTACCTCAAAGGTAGGGGCACGAATGACCGCGATCGCTCGCTCTTGTTTTAGGGTGGACAACCAAAAAGACTCAGACATATTTACTGTTAATTCAACTGAAACAAATGCCACGGGCCGTAGATTTCTAAGATTGCCTAAGTTTTATTGAATTTAACGAATACTCACCCTTACGACGTACCAATTTGTGTCGAAAAGTTATCTTAATCACTATTTCTAAATAAAGCCCTTTTAGCGTGGCTAACCTTTTGTGCACCTGAATCTTGGCTTTTAGCTTTGTTTTTGCGATGAACAATTTTACTCAGTTCTTAGAAAAAACAGCTTATTTTAAGTCAGCCATCTGGGAGATGCAGCTTAGCTATTATCTTTCTAATCTGGTGGGTGAATGGAAGTCGTTTTAAACATTACTTAGGAGCACCCTATGGCTCTCACAAAACTTGAAAGCTATTACCCAGATTACAAAGATCATAACAACGGCGATGACATCAAATCTTTAGATGTTTATGCCCAAAATGACAAGGTTGGCTCAGTCAAAGACGTTTTAGTAGATGAGCGTGATGGTAAGTTCCGCTATCTCGTCGTTGATACCGGCTTTTGGGTACTAGGTAAGAAAGTATTGCTTCCCATTGGCTTGGCTCAAATCGACTACACGCAGCGTCGCGTTAACGTCAGCACCTTGACTAAGGAACAAGTCGAAAACTTGCCAGAGTTCACTGACGAACTCAAAATCGATCAGGACTACGAAGAAAACGTTCGGGGAGTCTATCGCCCGACGGCAACAGGTACAACTGGCACTGCCAGCACTGCTGCTAGCACCGCTACCACTGCTAGCACTGCGGGCAAGGTACCTTTTAACCGCGATACCTACGACTATAAGCAAGATGCTGCGCTATATGACATGAACGAGCGTGACCATCAAACTCTACGGTTATACGAAGAGCGCTTGATCACTAACAAACAGCGCCAGAAGACTGGGGAAGTAACAGTTGGTAAGCACGTTGAAACTGAAACTGCTCGAGTTTCCGTACCTGTAGAGAAAGAGCGAATCGTGATTGAGCGCACCACTCCAACTGGGGCAGGTACTCCTATTGCTCCTGGGGATGCAGCTTTCCAAGAAGGCACTGTAGCTCACGTCGATCTCTATGAAGAAAGAGCTGACGTACATAAGGAAGCCTTTGTACGCGAGCAGGTCAACATCCGTAAGGAAGTGGATCATGAGACGGTAACTGCTGAAGAGCAGATCCGCCGTGAAGAGTTAGACATTGACGATGCAGGCCGCGGCATCATCGACAAAGGCACCACCAATCGCGATCGCCGCTAGACCATCCTGAATCTTTAGGCCTCTGCTAGGCCGTTAATCAGATTTAGTCTACAAAGTGCAGGGAGGGTTAACCTGCCTGCACTTTTCAGTACTTCTCGCGATCGCCTCTTTCCCAGAGAACTCATGAAGCGAAATGAGGCGATCGCTACTATTAACCCATTTAGGAGCAACTCTATGGCTCTTTATAAACTTGACGATTATTACCCTAACTACCGTCAAGAACTTTTTGATGGTAATGATGTCAAAGGGCTAGATGTCTATACCGAGAGTGATGAGAAAGTTGGCAGTATTCACAACGTTTTAGTAGATGACGAAGGTCACTTCCGCTATCTCGTTGTAGACACAGGTTTTTGGGTTTTTGGCAAAAAGGTTTTGCTGCCAGTAGGCCGTTTTCGGAGCGATCCCCAAGCTCAACGCATCTACACAATCGGCTTAACCAAGCAACAAGCAGAAAACTTGCCAGAGTACCATGACAATCTAGTCGTAGATTACGACTACGAAGAGCGCGTACGAGGCGTTTATCGGCCTGCCAGTTTAGATGCCTCGACTCCTCTAGAAGCTTCGGCTCCGCTTGAGGCATCCCTGCCTTTAGAAAACACTTACACTCAAGGCACTACCTATCGGACCGCTAGTACCGCTCCAGTCGAGCGGTCTGCTCCTGTAGAAAGACCTGCAGCAGCTAGTGCTCGTCCAGCTTATGATTATCGCCAAGAACCCGCTCTCTACAACATGAATGAGCGGGATCACCAAACCATTCAGCTCTATGAAGAGCGATTGGTTGCTAACAAGCATCGTCGCAAAGCTGGAGAAGTTGCCGTTGGTAAGCATGTCGAAACTGAAACGGCTAGAGTGGCAGTGCCCGTTGAGCGCGAACGAATCGTCATTGAGCGGACCAACCCGACTAATCTAGGGACCTCGGTAATGCCAGGCACCGCTGACTTCCGCGAAGGTGAGATTGCTCGCATGGAAGTTTACGAAGAAACGGCGGACGTGCATAAGGAAGCTTTTGTAAGAGAACAGGTCAACATTCGCAAGGAAGTTGAGCGCGATACTGTCACCGCAGAAGATCAAATTCGTCGCGAAGAACTAGACATTGATACCCAAGGTCGTCCCATCCGGGATAACCGCTCAGGCAGCTCTCCTCGCGATCGCCGCTAAACTAACCGCTTCTCATGACTTGCTCATGACCTAGATGGATGACTCATCTCATGGAAGCGCTAATCAAACGGTGCAGGTAGAGCAACCTCAGCTCTGCCTGCATTTTTTCACCCGACTGTTTCTACTGCATCACATTAGATTTTGGGGTTGATTGGGTTGAACAAACCCGACCAACACAACCCTAACCAGCAACTATTTAAGCGGGTGTCTTATGAGTAACTCCCTATTTCCAGATCACTCCACCTCTGATAAAAAACAAGCCCGTCTGGATACTTTGGTGACCAAGGTACGTGACAAGCTGAAGAACTTTGCTGTTAAAGACCAGCATGGTGAGTTGGTTGGTGAAGTGCGAGATGTGCAGCTTACAGCCGACCGCCAGCTTCAGTTTTTGGTTTCTCTACCAGACGCGCATAAGGGCTTTCGTCTGGTTTTGCTGACTAGCAAGTCTATTCACAGTATTGATTCTCCAAACCGCTCAGTGTTGACTCACCTGAGCGCAGCGCAGATGGCTCAACTACCCGAATCTTCGCTACCTGCGACTGGAGGGGCCGCATCTTCAACGCCACCCTCTAAACCTGTGACATTACCTTTCGAGTCCAGTAGCCAACTTAACTCTCAACAAAGTTCTAATTCAACTTCAAATCCTATGGAAAGTTTCACTGATTCAACCCCAACTGCAAACTCAACTCCTCTTCCACTCCAGAACTCGCTGGAGTCCGATCGCGTGAATGATGCAGCGATTCCTCATGTAGTCGAAGAAGAAGCGATTCGCTTGCTGGAAGAGCGCCTGGTTGTAGATCGTAGCAAGCATAAAATTGGTGAAGTAATTGTTCGCAAAGCCATTGAAACTCAGATTGTGGAAGTTCCGGTACGCCGCGAAAAGCTGATTGTGGAGCAAATCAGCCCGGAACATCGGCAATTAGCAGAAATTGATTTGAGTCAGGGCGACTTGAGCGCCGTGGAAATAGCCAATGCAATGGCTACCGATAGTCAGCAGGGTGTGGTGCGGGGCGAGTTTGCCTCTCCTGGTGCAGCGAGTCAGTTCCTCGATGCGATCGCTAAAACCCATCGTCACGGCTGCGAAAAAATCCAAGTCGAAATCGTCCTATCCGATCCGAATTTGCAAGAAACTTACGCGAATTGGTTGGCGCAATACGCCGCTCATTAATCTCAAACCATAAAAAATCAAACAATAAAAAAAGTCGAGGCGCAAACCTGAGAATTTCAGGGATGACCTCGACTCTGTAATTTTAAGGAGGGTTAACCTTTTCGGACCGATGCTTAGATTTACGCGATCGCTGCAATCTTCACATCATTGTTGCCGAGCAATTCTTGCAGCTCTTCCGCATCCACCGTCTCTTTCTCAACCAACATATCTGCTAGCAGATCTAAGACGTGACGGTTTTCGATCAAAACTGACTTAGAGCGACGATACGCTTGTTCGACTAAGTTACGAACTTCGTCGTCAATCGTGGCAGCCGTTTCTTCCGAGAAATCCCGCTCAGCAGCAATGTCGCGTCCAAGGAACATGTTGCCTTGCTGGCGGCCCAAGGCGACAGGACCGAGGCGATCGCTCATCCCGAAGCGAGTTACCATTTGGCGAGCTACACGCGCTACTTGTTGCAAGTCGCTGGCTGCACCAGTGGTGACTTCTTCTTCACCAAAGATGATTTCTTCGGCAATGCGGCCACCCAAAGCTACTGCCATCTGGTTTTGCAGATAGGAGCGGCTGTAGAGACCGGAGTCCATGCGGTCTTCGCTAGGAGTGAACCAAGTCAGACCACCTGCACGACCACGGGGAATGATGCTGATTTTCTGCACGGGGTCATAGTCAGGCATGAGGGCACCAACCAGCGCGTGACCTGCTTCGTGATAAGCCACCAATTGCTTGCGCTTCTCGCTCATGACGCGATCCTTCTTCTCTGGACCTGCCAAGACGCGATCGATCGCATCGTTGACTTCATCCATCGAAATTTCGGTCAAGTTACGACGAGCCGCTAGAATTGCCGCTTCATTTAGCAGATTAGATAGGTCAGCCCCAGTAAACCCAGGAGTACGACGTGCAATCCGGTCTAAGTCCACATCCTTCGCTAAGGTTTTGCCACGAGCATGCACCCGCAAAATTTCTGAACGACCCGCAAAATCAGGGCGATCGACCACCACTTGACGGTCAAAACGACCCGGACGTAAGAGAGCTGCGTCTAATACATCAGGACGGTTGGTAGCAGCAATCACGATGATGCCAGTGTTGCCTTCAAAACCATCCATTTCGGTCAGCAACTGGTTGAGGGTTTGTTCCCGCTCATCGTTGCCGCCGCCTAGACCAGCACCCCGCTGCCGACCCACGGCATCAATTTCATCGATAAAGACGATACAGGGAGCATTAGCTTTAGCTTGCTCGAACAGGTCACGGACGCGAGACGCACCCACACCTACGAACATCTCCACGAACTCAGAACCAGAGATGGAGAAAAAGGGCACGCCTGCTTCACCTGCTACCGCGCGAGCCAATAGAGTTTTACCTGTGCCGGGTGGGCCGACTAGCAGCACACCTTTAGGAATCTTGGCTCCAACCGCAGTAAAGCGATCGGCGTTTTTGAGGAAATCTACAACTTCATTTAGTTCTAGTTTTGCCTGGTCAATCCCTGCCACGTCACCAAAGGTTACCTGGGTTTGAGGTTCCATTTGGACTCTAGCTTTGGATTTACCAAAATTCATCGCTTGGCTACCGGGGCCATTCTGAGCCCGACGCAGCAAGAAGAATAAACCAACCAGCAATAAGACTGGGAAGAATAGGCTGCTCAATGCCTTGAGCCAGAAACCATCATCGGTTTGGGGCAGAACTGAAATATCAACATTATTTTTAGTTAGCGTATCGATCAGCTCAGGATCGCTGGGCAGATTGACCAGTACCTTGCTACCGTCTTGAGCCGTGACTAAGGCTCTAGAGCGATCGGAGCTGAGGCTAACTTTTTCTACTCGATTACCTTCAACTTCTTGAATAAACTGACTGTATCGCCACGTCTCCCGACTCTGGGGCTGCTTGTCAAAAAGTGCAGTTGCTAAAGCAACGACCACAATTGCTAGAAGCGCGTACAGTCCCGCATTTCTCCACCGTTTGTTCACTGAGGTCAATCCTCCTAGTTGTAAGTTGCGGGGACTTTTTTCAAAATTGTTTGTGTTAACTAATATTAACCTAATTTCAGAAACAGGTTAACAGTCAGCTCTAGAAAAGCCCCCGCAATTGCTGAAAACCTTGATGAAAGGGGTCGTAGGCAAGTTGAGAGTCGCGTCTCAGAATCCCGTGGATTGGCACAACTTCGACCACACTGTTACAGTAGGCGATCGCCTCAAACTCCATCACCAAATCTAGACACCAAGGTTCTTTCCGTATTGTCCTATTCTGGCTCATCAACCAGGAAATGAGCTGCGATCGCATCAGTCCAGGCAAAATTCCTGCCTTTAGGGGGGGAGTCCACCACTCGCCATCCAGCCATCCCCAGAGATTGCCTGTACTGGTTTCTAGCCAATCCCCCTGCTGATTCACCAAAATTGCTTCTTGCGCTCCTTTCTGCATGGCCCTTTGCCGAGCTAGCCAAGTTGGGAGATAGTTACCTGTCTTGTGTATAGGGAGCGATCGCTGAAACCGAGAAGACTCCGCCAACCAAGCCACAATTCCTTGCCGTTGCCAGTCCCCTAAATTTGGTGGCAGCGATCGCCCTGTAATCCACTCCCGCCCATCGGGAAACAGCGTAATCCGAAGCACAGGAAAATAAGGAACTAAGGCTTCGGCTCCTTGGCGCACTCGTTGCCAATCTGGGATCTGCCAACCGAGCGATCGCAAACTCCGCTTCAGCCGCTGACAGTGCCCTGCCCAATTGGTTAACGGTGCTTCTAAAGACTGGGAGTAAACCCGCAACGTCGTAAACACAGTTGCACCATAGAGCAACCCCGGTTCATCTACAGGCAACGTCAGTGAGCCTGCACAAACTAGCTCCCCAGCGTACCAGAAAAATTGCGAATTCGAGTTAAGCACCGAAAAGCCTGACCCTAGTTGGAGAAAAGCCAGACAAATCTTACAGTTCCGAGTGAACTGGGAGCAACGGTTTTAGAGGTGCTTGACTAATCTTGACTAATCTCGTGCAGGAGACTTGATCCTTGATCTTCCATCTGGCCCTATGATGATGTCTCCGCCTAGGGCACGAATCCGTTTCACTGCAATTTGACGAGTACGATCATCCGTAGCGTTACCCAAAACCTGCGACCACGCTGCTACCTGAGCAAATTTGCTTCTAGGGTTTCGAGCTAAAAATTGGGAAGTTCGCCGTGAGAAGGTAGCAATACCTTGGCTCTCTGGATCTGCATAAGTACTAGCCCACTCTGCTGCCATTGCAAATGAGTACTGAGCTGCTTTAGCATCGCCTAGAAATAAAAGTTCATCGATGCCTTTGTAGCGCCAAACATAGTATGACTTTGGTGGCGCTTTAGGAGAAAGTTGCTTGAGGCCTTGGTTCATCAAGGCAACAGAGCGTTCGGGCATTGCTGCATAGAGAGCTGTACTCCCAGAGAGGAAAAAGTAAGCATCCAGGAAGTAAGGGTCACGGCTTAAAACAACTTCGAAATACTCTGGGCTTAATTCGTAACCAGTTTTCTCGCGGGCTTCATCATCGCCAAAATATTGCAGAAAATTTAGAAACACCCAATCTGCCAGCAAATTACTGAATCCAAACGTTGGCAGCTTTTCGAGTAGATTGAGGCGTACCTTCTCCGCAGCAAGCTCCTGTTGTAGAACTGCTACAGGAGCAGTACTGGTTTTAGTACTAATCTTTTTAAGTTGCGGCAGCTGAGTAGCCCCAATCAAAGCGGCACAGGCTAATGCGACTAGAGAAGGACCAATTAGCTGGCCCCAGGCTTGCCGAGAAAACACCATCATTTGTCCTAAATTACAACCTCAGCTACCGGATTCAGTTCTTAAGCGACTGAAAAACTCGCCAGGGCGATCGCTTGAGCCAAATTCTAGGGCATTCTTAGAATCAAATTATTCTAATATTCATATCGAGCGATCGCCCCCACGCTTGTCTACTCAGTTTGCCCCCTTTGCGAGTACCTATGAGTACCCATCCACCAGAGCTCATTATTGAAGCAGGTCGTACAGAAAGTCAGTATTGGAAAGATCTCTGGCGATACCGAGAGTTATTTTACTTCCTGGCTTGGCGAGACATCCTGGTCCGTTATAAGCAAACCGTAATTGGGATCGCTTGGGCTTTGATTCGTCCCTTTCTCACGATGATTGTGTTTACCATCGTTTTTGGTAATTTGGCTAAGCTGCCGTCTGGCGGTGCCCCCTACCCAATTTTAGTCTTTGCCGCGATGTTGCCTTGGCAGTTCTTTGCAAGCGCTCTAGCGGAATGTAGCAATAGCCTCATTGTTAATTCCAATCTGATTTCTAAAGTCTACTTTCCTCGGCTGATTGTGCCTTCCAGTGCCGTGATTGTCAGCTTCGTAGACTTTCTGATTTCTGGCATGATTTTGCTGGCCTTAATGATCTGGTTCAACTTTGTCCCAGACTGGAGAATCTTAACTTTGCCGCTATTTATTCTGTTAGCCTTTGCTGCTGCAATGGGATCAGGCTTGTGGCTAGCAGCTTTGAATGTGAAGTACCGCGACTTCCGCTATATTGTGCCGTTCATCGTGCAGTTCGGCCTCTACATCTCTCCAGTTGGTTTTAGTAGCAGCATCGTGCCACCGCAATGGCGTTTGCTTTATTCCATCAACCCAATGGTAGGTGTTATTGATGGCTTTCGTTGGGCAATCTTAGGAGGTGAGGCCCAGTTGTATTGGCCAGGATTTATCCTCTCAACAGGTTTAGTTGCGCTACTGCTACTAACTGGCATTTGGTACTTCCGCCAAACCGAACGTACATTTGCAGATGTAATTTAAGCAGGAATGACGGGTGTGTCTGATACGGTCATTCGAGTTGAAAATTTAGGCAAGAAATATATCATTGGCCATCAGCAGCAGGGGCGATCGCGCTACACAGCCTTACGAGATGTGCTTACTGATGGTGCCAAATCTGTAAGCCGTCGAATTCTCAATCCTTTTGCTCAACAACCCCTCTCACCCACAAAAGAAGAGTTTTGGGCACTTAAAGATGTGGCTTTTGAAATTAAGCAGGGCGATCGCGTTGGCATCATCGGTCGCAACGGTGCTGGCAAATCCACGCTCTTAAAACTCCTCAGCCGTATTACAGAACCTACAAAAGGTCGCATCTCCATCAAAGGCCGCGTTGCCAGTTTGCTAGAAGTAGGCACAGGCTTCCATCCAGAATTGACAGGTCGCGAAAACATATATCTCAACGGTGCAATCCTAGGCATGAGCAAAGCTGAGATTAAAAAAAAATTTGATGAAATTGTAGGCTTTGCCGAAGTGGAAAAATTTTTAGATACTCCTGTTAAATACTACTCCTCTGGAATGTATGTTCGTCTAGCATTTGCCGTGGCTGCTTATCTAGAACCAGAAGTATTAGTAATTGATGAAGTGCTAGCAGTGGGCGATGCTGATTTTCAAAAAAAGTGTCTAGGCAAGATGGAAGATGTGGGAAAGGCAGGACGCACGATTCTATTTGTAAGTCACAACATGGGAGCAATAACGCAACTATGTACCAAGGCTCTACATCTTAGCTCTGGAGAAATGCTTCAGCTTGGTAATGTGAACTCAGTTGTTGCAAATTATTTGAACTCGACAATTTGTATCGAGGGTGAGAAACAGCTCTATCAGAATGGCAATGAAGTAAGAAGATTTAAAAAATTTTTCTTTAAGAAAGTGTCGGTAACAAATCATGACAGTCATCCAACTATAGATATAGATGTACGCCACCCATTTTTCATAAAGTTGCAATATGAATCTACAGTGCCTCTCAACGAAATAGAGCTTTCCGTAAGGATTGATACTAGCGATGGGAGACCCGTCTTAACATCTCTCCAATCTGATTATGCTCCTGAGAAGTTAAGTATGCCTGTAACTCCTGATGGAGAAGTCGATATAAAATTCCCAGGGATGTTTTTAATGCCTGGCTCATATCTAGTAACAATTGCGGCTCACAAACCTTTGATAGAAATGTTTGATATTCATGAGCATGTGCTTAGCTTTAATATTCTGGAAACAGGGACTACATTCGCAAAGTATGAACGACATCATAATATTGGAGTTGTAATTGTTGATTTACCTTGGTTGCATATTTCTCATTAAATCGAGCAAGAACTCAACTAGGTAAGAAAAAGTAGTGTTTTTGTGGCTTGATTTGGTGTTAATAGTACGACATTTTTATGGACATAGAACAAATTGAACTTTCTTTAAAAGAGAGAAAAGCAGTTTGCAAGCTTTTAGAAAGGCTAGAAAATCAGCCTCCCGAACTTGAGAATCTATGGGAACTCATGGATTCTGTGTGGGATGAATTAGGCTGTGACAACCGCAGATTAGATTCCAGAAAAATTTCTGATTTTTATAGGCACCCCATCTGGTTGTTGAATGGCCTATTTATTGAAACTCATGATTTATCAATTCAACACCGTTTGGCAATTGCTGATTGGGTGACACAAAACTCAGAAATATATACTGTCTTAGACTATGGTGGAGGCTTTGGAACTCTTGCCCGCTTTATTGCCCAAAAAAACAAAGATATAGTTATAGATGTTTATGAGCCTTACCCTAGCGAATCGGCCCTCATAAAAGCTGCGAACTACACTCAAATTTCCTTTGTCAATACCCTAAACAAAAGATATGGTTGTCTTGTAAGTACTGACGTTCTTGAACATGTACCTGATCCCCTAGAACTGCTAGCTCAAATGGCTAAATCTATTGAATTAAATGGTTTTCTAATTATTGCAAATTGCTTTTATCCAGTAATTAAATGTCACTTACCCTGCACATTTCATCTTAGATATAGCTTTAATCTTTTAGCTAAGATGATGGGATTAGAATTCATCACTGTCTGCCAAAATAGTCATGCATCTATATATAGGAAAGTTGACGAAGCACCTTTTAATTGGTTTGCAATTAGATCTACAGAGTTACTTTCAAAGACTCTATTCCCTATTCTAGAAAATTCTTGGGGATATCGTTTCATTAAATCAACAAAGGACTTGGTTGATAGCCTGAGAAAATTATTCTTTTAAAGAGTAATTGATATATTAACTATTAGTTTGCATGCAGATAAGTTAAACATAACTTTATACTTTTTCTTGATGATTAATAATTCCGAAAACTAAGTACAAAATTAAAGTTAAATTTATTTATATATGATATGAATATTTTACACATTAATCAATCGGACATTGTTGGCGGGGCTGCGATCGCAGGTTACCGTTTACATCAAGGTTTATTAGCTCAAGGTGCGCATTCTCGCTTACTAGTTGATGTTGCCAAAACGAGTGGTGCTGAGGTTGCTACAATCTCACGCCGACGCTACGCTGAAAGCGTTACCTCTCGGTTTGCTTGGCGATTGGGTCTTAACTATATAAACATTACTAATTCTTTTGGCATCCCAGAACATAGTTTTTATCAGGAAGCTGATATCATCAACTTTCATAACTTACATGGTGATTATTTTAATTACTTAGCGCTTCCCAAACTTACTAAACATAAATTCGCAGTACTGACTTTGCACGATATGTGGAGTTTTACTGGACGTTGTGTCTATAGCTATAACTGCGATCGCTGGAAAATTGGTTGTGGTCAATGTCCAGATCTGAGTATCATGCCAGAGGTTAAAACGGACAGCAGTCGTTTAGAGTGGTGGCTAAAGAATTGGATTTACGGAGTTTCTAATCTAGTTATAGTTTCTCCTAGCAAGTGGTTGGCCGAGCAAATTTCTAGCAGTATGCTTGCTCGCTTTCCCATCCACTATATTCCTCATGGCATTGATATAGAAACATACCAACCTCTCGATCCAATTCAATGTCGTACTGTATTAGGAATTCCCTTAGATAAAAAAGTCTTAATGCTTGGAGCTCAAAACCTACAAGACCCACGTAAAGGTACCAAACTTTTATTAGAGTCGCTTCAAAATCTACCTGCACAAGTGAAGGCTACAACTGTTCTGCTTACTCTAGGAGATGGAGGAGAGACAATATCATCACTTGTAGATATACCAACCTTTAATCTAGGTTATATTAGCGGCGATCGTATCAAAGCTGTCGCATATTCCGCTGCTGATATTTTTGTATTTCCCTCACAAGCAGACATATTTGGATTAGTGCTGCAAGAAAGTATGGCCTGTGGTACCCCATTAGTATCCTTTAAAGTGGGCGGTATTCCAGATTTAGTTCGTCCAGGCCAAACAGGTTATCTTGCAGAACCCAATAATGTTGAGGACTTTTGTAATGGCATTATCCAGTTGTTAGAAGATAAAGCTCTACGCGACTATATGAGTCAGAAATGCCGTGCGATCGCCTTACAAGAGTACTCGTTAGAATTACAAGCAAAAAGATATATTGAGCTATATGAGAAGATTTTAGACAATTAATTCTATCAATTTTTCAGTTTTTATGAATCAAACTAAGGAGAGCAGTGTTTACATCATCATTCCAGTGCATAATCGGAAAAATATTACATTATCCTGCCTAGAAAATCTCCAGGCTATCGGTGACCTCCAAAGATATAAAGTTATTGTGGTAGATGATGGTTCTACCGATGGTACTGCGGATGCAATCTGTAGCCTTTACCCTACTATCACAGTCCTTCAGGGTGATGGTAACTTGTGGTGGACGGGAGCTATTCACAAAGGTATGAAATATGCCTACGAATGCGGAGCAAACTATTTCATTTGGCTAAATGACGACACATTTCCTTCTTTGAATACAATTCCATTAATACTTGCAGCATGCTCACAAAGACTCAATAAACTAGTTACTGCTCAATGCTATGACACATCAAATTTTGAGCATCCGACCTATGGGGGTCAAGTTAGAAATTTTTTTTCTACTAAACTCATTCATACCCCTCAAGAACAAGAGCTTGAATGTGATTGTATGAGTGGAAACTTAGTTTGTCTACCTCGATCAATCGTAGATAAAATCGGCTATCCTCCAAGTGCACAATTGCCCCATACGCTAGCAGATATCGTCTACACGTGGCAGGCAAAAAAGGTAGGATTTCAACTTACAGTATTAGGCAATGCAACAGCAGTATGTCAATTTAATCCCTTAGAGGAGGGTTGGTCATTAAGCTCAATCCCAATGAGCGATCGCTGGAAACTATTATCTTCTCTAAAATCAAACTTATATCCACCTTCCTATTGGAACTATTGTAAAAGCTTTTACGGATTACTAGGAATCATTCCTTTTATTCGAGTTTATTTCAATCTTGTTTTATTTACAATTATTCGTTGGATACTTCCATTAACTTTAATTAAAAGACTAAAGCATATAAAAGATACGATTTGGCTCTAGTTCAAAAGTGGAGATTTCTTGAAAAAGCCTGTTTTTATTATAATTCCAGCCCACAACCGCAAATCAGTTACTTTAAAGTGCTTAGAGAATCTAGAGCAAAATGGTGACCTAGACAGGTACTATGCCATTGTGATTGATGATGGTTCTACTGATGGAACTGGAGCAGCGATTTCAGCAATATATCCCGACGTAATTCTGTTGCGGGGAGATGGTAATCTCTGGTGGACGGGGGCAATTAGCAAAGGAATGGACTATGCTCAGCAAAAGGGAGCAGAGTTTATCATTTGGCTGAATGATGACTGTATAACGGAAGAAACAACCCTTCGTTTACTAGTAGAACATAGCCGTAAGAACCAAGGAGTCATCACGGGTTCAGCTTGCTATGTTCTAGAAACTAACACACTATATGAGTCTGGAGCTAAAGGCCGAAGACCAGTAATGGCAAGACCTAGTGAGGTTGTTGATGTTGATGAAATGAGTGGACATTGTGTTTGTTTTTCAACTCATATCATAGAAAATATTGGCTTGCCTGACGCACATCGTTTCCCTCACTATCATGGGGACAGTATGTATATTTTGAAGGCAACGCGTGCTGGGTTTTCAGCTTGCATTTTGGGAGATGCACGTATCTATCATTCAGGTGGAGTCAAGTCTAAAATCCAAGATTTTTTAAACCTAGTTAAACCAAACGCGTCTCTGTCCCAAGCCTTGAAACAGTTCTTTTTCAATAAGAAGTCACTCTATTACTGTCCAACTCAATTTTTCTATAACACCGAGAAATATGGCTTTTGGCGAGGAGCTGGGCTGTTTTCATTGAAATCAATCCAATGGCTAGTCAAATGGAGCTGGCTTATTATCTCGCAGCCCAAAAAACAGCAAAAGCTAGATGCACTTGAATAATGTCTTTTTTGTCCTATATGGCACGAAGCAAATGCAGGCAAGAATCATAAATTTTTACAGGAGGATTGCATTTAATTATTCATTGGCTGCTTCTTTGCTCAAAAACTAGAGTGGCAAAGATAGCTGGAGAAGGGAGAGAAAAATAGATAGGCTGGAACCAGAGCGTGAGCTAGAGGCTAAGCCAGAAGATGGTGAGACGAACTCCTGCTTGACTGACAAAACTATGAGGGCACGAAACAAAAGCTGGGAGGAAAGCAGAGCATGATTTAGGCTGTTAAGTAACCACACAAATCAGTCGAATCAATGTCACCTACTTCCCGTCTTTATGATGCGCTGTCCCAATTTCTACGTCAACGTGAGATTCAATGGCGCGATGTTCGCCACCTCTAAACCCTTTGCTGGATGATGTAGGGCTTCGCCCCGCCACAGGCGTATGGCATGATTCAAAGCCAGAATGTTCATCTCAATGGATTTGGTGTGTATCTTATCAGTCGGGCTCAAGTTGCCCAGTCCCATCAACGGCGCTTTCGTCGATGGTTGTCGAACCACCGCATTGATGTCATTTCTGCCCATCATGCTCTAGTGAGGCGGTCGTTGAGTGGGGGAAGGCAGCAACGGCTGTATCTGAGCCTGGACACGACAGTGGTGTGGAATTGCTTCTGCATCGTCTGGGTGGGAGTGGTGTATCAAGGCAGAACTGTCCCTGTTGCTTGGCAAGTCGTGGCACAATCGAGCAGCACGGTGAGGTTGTGGATGATTCAACGGGTACTGAGGCAAGCGGCAAGAGTCATGCCCGATGCGGTAGTGATTGTCCTGCTGGCAGAGCGGGGTTTTGCCGATGGCAAGCTGATGAAGTACCTCAAGGAGAATCTGGGCTGACATTTTCGCAACCGCATCAAACGCTCCTTTCAGTTTCAGGGGCAGTGGCACAAGGTATCATCAGTGCGGTTGCAACCGGGACAAGCTTATTTCACCCCATCGGTGTCGGTTGGTAAAACCAAACCCTATCCCAATGTTGATCTTGCCTTTGCCCATGACCAGCAAAGTGATGAGAACTGGGTGATTGTTAGCGATGAACCCACGACAGTACAAACCTTTGCTCAATATCGTCTCCGGTTTTGTGTGGAGGAATCATTTTTGGATTTGAAGTCCAATGGGTTCAATCTGGAAGCCTCCAAGCTGCGGGACGAGTTTGCCCTCTCACAGTTGTGTGGCGTGATTGCCTTACCGATGCTGTTTCTGGTGCTCCAGGCTGTGCAAGTGGTTGCTTCAGGCAAGCGTCGTCAAGTCGATGCTCACTGGGAGTGAGGCATGAGTTATCTCAAATTGGGGTGGACCTGGATTCACCTTGGTATCACACAACCATGGAAAATTCAAGTTTATCCGTTTCTATCCCGTGTACCCGACCCTCAATCTGCTACTGCGTCGAGGCAACAACACGAGGATGCACTCAAGCGTGAATTCACTATTCTCAGCCGCATTCCGGTTTCTTAGTTTTGCCAGTCAAGCAGGCCAGGTGAACATACTCTTGCTGCTGGCAACCTAGATATTAATGCCAGTAACCCAGCTGAGCTAATCTCGTTATATTAGAGCCTAAGAGCTAATCTCTAAGCCAATTTCATTAGGTTAGTCCCAGGTGATGAACCTCCTCTACACCCTCACTGCCTATCCGCCCTACATTGGCGGTGCACAACTGCATCAACATTTGCTAGCTCAACAATTAAAAAGTCACCATCAAATTCAGGTTTGCAGCCACTGGGATTACAATCGCACCGACTGGCTGTTAGGCACGACATTACGAGCACCTAGTCAAAGTCGGGACTATGCCATTGACGAGATTCCTGTGCATCGCATGGGTCTGTCATGGAGAGAAAAGCTGCGAATGGCTCCTTGGTTACCGTTGTACTATCCCTGGATGAGTGTCGCTCTCCCGGCGATGGCTCAACCGCTCATCCAAAACTTGCAACCCTTTGCACAGGAAGCCGCTCTTATTCATAATGTGCGTATTGGTCGAGAGGGCTTGAGTTATGCGTCTTGGCGTGTTGCTCAACAACGTCAGATTCCCTTTGTCTTGACCCCAGTTCACCACCCTCGCTGGGTAGGCTGGCGCTATCAGCAGTACATTCGGCTTTACCAACTTGCAGATGCTGTGATTACTCTGACAGAGGTAGAAAAACAGACTCTTATCACTTTGGGAGTTCGGCAGGAGCGGATTGCAGTTACAGGTATGGGACCGATTCTTGCGCCTCAAGCTGATGCTGCTGCATTTCTGCAAACACATCAAATTACAGGCCCGATGGTTTTATTTTTAGGGCAGCATTACCGTTACAAAGGGTATCAACAAGTCTTACATGCGGCTAATTTAGTTTGGCAAAAAGTTCCTGACGCTCATTTTGTTTTTATTGGACCAGCAGTTAAGCAGTCTGAACGTGATTTTCAGAATACAGACCCTCGAATTCACCGCTTAGGCAAGGTAGATATACAGGAGAAAACCAATGCTTTAGCGGCTTGTACTTTGTTGTGCGTACCCTCTACCCAGGAGAGCTTTGGGGGTGTTTACACCGAAGCCTGGAACTTTGCTAAGCCTGTGATTGGCTGTGCCATTCCTGCTGTTGCTGAGGTGATTGAGGACGGAGTGAATGGTTATTTGGTAGAGCAAGGGTCCATCCAGATTGCTAGGCGCATCTGGGATTTACTTCGCAATCCGGCTACTGCTGAAGAGCTGGGTTTAGCGGGGCAGCGCAAGGTAGAAGGTCGCTATACTTGGCAACAAATTGCTACACGTACAGAACGGGTTTACGAACAAGTCCTCAGCGGCGCAGAAGTTGGGCATGATGAATGAGATAGAACTCTTGTAAAGCAAGTGCTTCCCAAACTTCTCACTGAAGTAGTTTTAGGTAATCGTGTTGATGCCACTAGTTATGAGGATGCGTGCGATCGCATCCAAGCGTGGGCTGAAGCTCGAAACTCTTGCTATGTGGTTGCCGCCAATGTCCATGTGGTAATGACGGCTTATTGGCAGCGACAGTACCAACAAGTTATTAATCGAGCATCTCTAGTGACTCCAGATGGGATGCCGTTAGTTTGGGCTCTGCGATTGCTAGGAATTAAAGATCAAACCAGGGTTTATGGGCCAGACTTGATGTTGACTTGGTGCGATCGCGCGGCTCAGTTGGGAATGCCCATCTATTTATATGGTGGTACTGAGTCGATGTTGGAGAAGTTGCGGCACAATCTGACTCAGCAATTTCCGGGTTTGGCGATCGCAAGTAGTTACGCACCTCCTTTCCGCCCACTCACCTTGGAGGAAGAACTAGCAGACGTTCAACGGATTAATGACTCTGGAGCTGCTGTTGTTTTTGTTGGCTTAGGTTGTCCTAAGCAGGAAGAGTGGATGGCGCGTCAGCAGGGTAAAGTTACTGCTGTCATGATTGGTGTGGGCGCAGCTTTTAGTTTCCATAGTGGGGAAGTAGCTCAAGCACCGCGTTGGATGATGAAAGTTGGGTTGGAGTGGGTATATCGGTTCTTGCAGGAACCAAGGCGCTTGTGGCAGCGTTATTGCATTAACAATCCTGCTTTTGTTGTCTTATTCAGTTTGCAGTTATTGCGACATTGGCTGCGACTTAAATAATTGAAGCTTGTCACTGTCAGGTTTAGATGAATTCTGCGGAATACTAATGGAGTTGCTGCTTCATCATTTCTTCAAAAATGGTGATCGCTGAAGCAATTTCCTGCTGCATCTCCGCAATCTGCTTGTACTGCAATGATTGACTTTTCTGGCAGAGCTTCCACAAATCCCAAGCTAGATATTCGTGCTCCTGGCAACTTGAATCTGTCACAACTTCTAGGTTGGCAAGGGTACCGAATGTTGGCGCTTCTACTCAGTGATATCTTTGCTTTGGGAGTGGCTTGGCAGATCGCGTCACATTTCAACCAATTTTACTCACCTATACCACCAGCGCTGAATTGGGGTAGCTGGTTGGGTCTACCAAGTTTATTCTGGCTCTTTACGGCGGCGACCTTGCTGTTTTTTGCCTACGGGGGGCTGTACTCTTCAGCAACCCAATGGAAGAACTACCTCCGGGCTGGCAAGCTGGTGAGTACGGTTTACTTGCTCTCCTTGGTGATTAGCTATTTTTATGATCCCAAGCTCGACCCACCGCGATCGCTATTCTTTACAGCTTGGCTCAGTAGTGTTGGGTTAGTGATTGGGTTTCGGCTTTCAACAACTTTGATTTTGCGCCAGTTTGAGCAAAGCCAAGCTCCAATTCCAGTCTTTTTAATTGCTCCAGGCGATCGCCTGGCAACCCTATCCCACGTATTAGAGCAGCGATTGAACTTCAAGGGGCAGAACACTTCACATTACGAAGTTGTGGGAGCAGCTCTAGCAACCACGGCTCATACCCCGACGACTTTACAAACTATTTTGGCATCCAAGGCCAAAGAGGTTTTAGTCGAGAATTTACCTGATACCGCTCTCGCCTCAGCCCTTTATTGGCAGCTCCGTCGTCACGGTATTACTCTGCGGTTGTTGCCCTCCAGCGTAGACATGTTGCACCGTCGGGGTCTGCCCGAAATTTTTGCTGGCTTGCCAACGCTGCGAGTAGAACCACGTTTCTTAAGTAGCCTGGACTATGGCTTAAAGCGATCGATGGATGTTTTCGGAGCTATGGTGGGAGTGATCGTGCTATCACCTCTATTCCTAACTGTGGCGATCGCGATCAAGCTGTCTTCTCGAGGTCCCATCTTTTTCCAGCAAGAGCGCATGGGGTTGCATGGCAAAGTCTTTCATATGTGGAAGTTCCGCACGATGGTGACTGATGCTGAAGCATTACAAGCTCAATTGGAAGCGTGCAATGAAATCAATGACGGAGTCATGTTCAAAATTAGGCATGACCCTCGGATTACTCGCATTGGTTGCTTCTTGAGATCCACGAGTATCGATGAATTGCCCCAACTCTTTAACGTTTTGCTGGGCCAGATGAGCTTGGTTGGTCCTCGTCCCTTACCCCTCCGAGACGTGCAGCGCTTTGACACCTGGCATCACATCCGACATCAAGTTTTGCCTGGGATTACGGGATTGTGGCAAGTTTCGGGACGCTCTGACATTGCTGATTTTGGCGATGCGGTGCGTCTAGATCTTTACTACATTGATAACTGGTCGCTCAACCTCGACCTCGACATTTTGGTTGAAACTTGCCGCATTGTTTTGTTTGGTAAAGGTGCCTACTAAACTCTCTATACAAGCCCATGACTGGCGATCGCCCTCTGACTAAAAAAGCCCCGTCTGCAACCCCCAATTCTAAAGGTTCACTTTTAGGATTGCTAGTCGCCTGTTTCTACGTACTCTTCACATTGCTTCCTGACAGCAATACCTTGGTGGTTTCGTGGCCTTGGGTGTTTCTTTGGCAAGTGGGTCTAGCTTGTCTGCCACTATGGCTCTTGTGGATGGTCTGGCATCGGCAGGAGTGTCTCGGGTTGGGTAACGGCCTAGATGCGATCGCGGGTCTCACTGTGGTTGGACTAGTCGCCTCAGCTACGGTCGCTGAATTTCCTGTCCAAGCTCGTTGGTACGCTTGGGCTGCTTTGTGCTTTTTGGCTGGCTTGTATGCGCTCAACTATAAAGTTCAGACTCCTCGCGATCGCTACCATCTATTAGTGGGGCAGGGATACTTAAATCTAACCTTCATCATTGTGAGTTTAGGCTTATGGCTGACTCAAACCATCCTGCCAGAGCTAAATCGGCTACAAACACTCCGTCAGTCAGGGGCTGATCTTTCGCTGAACCTCTCAACATTAGAGTTGCGAAATTGGGCTCCTATCGGTCATCCCAACTATGTAGCAGGCTATCTCCTTCTTGAATTACCCCTTTTAGTAGCCCTGAGCATTCTGCAAACTGGAAGACAACGCTGGCTTTGGTTAGTAGGAGTAGGGCTGGGATTGGTTATGCTTTACACCACAGGTTCGCGCGGTGGTTGGTTAGGACTCACAGCGCTTTGCGTAGTCGGCTTTGTTTTACTACTATTCCGTAGTTCTTTACCCCGTCTTTGGCTAGGCTTGGGAAGTCTTTTGATGCTGACTTTTTTGAGCCTCTCAGCACTCACCAATGAACGTCTCAAAACTGCAATGATTGCAATCCTCAGCGGTCAACTCAGTGGCGATTTTGCCTACCGGATGATTACTGCTGTGACAGGTTGGCGGATGGGAATCGCTCACCCGGTCTTGGGCTCTGGTCCTGGCAGCGTCCCAATTGTTTATCAGCAATATCGCCCGGGCTGGGCAGGCAGAGAAGCAGAGCTAACCTATCAACTCCACAGTACTCCAGTTCAAATTTGGGCTGAGTTAGGTCTATGGGGTATGGGCACAAGTTTAATAGCGCTCGTCCTCCTTGCTTACTTAAGCATTCGTTGGGTGGGTAAAATCTCATCTCACTCCACTGTTAGTCAACACACAGATCAAGTTTTTGTTTGGAGTATTCTCGCAAGTCTTTTTGGCTATGGGATCAGTAGCTTGACTGACTACCAGCTAGATAATGTTTGTATCAGTGGCACTCTAATTCTTTTTATCGCTATCCTTGCCGCTGTTTTTTGCGAGACTTTTGCTGAAAAACCAGTTATCAACCTGCCTAGATTTCGAGTTACGAGACGAATGCCTCAAGGAGCTAGTTATATGGGGTTAGGGCTACTTCTCGTGATCAGTATTTGGCTAATTCCAATTCATCGAGCTTGGCAGTTGTCAAGCCAAGGCTTTATCGCTCTTAGCCGAGAAAACATACCTGGTTTTGTTCAACGCCTCAGTCAAGCAGCTGCTTTGGCACCTTGGGAATCGTATTATTCTTATCAGTTGGGGTGGAACTTAGGGAATTTGAGTCTGCAAACCAATGATCTCCAGCAGCAAAGCCAACTTCAAAGAGATGGGATTGCTTGGTTTCAGAAAGGAATTCAGGCTTCTCCATACCAAGAATTTGGGCATACCAATCTGGCTTGGCTTTTGTTGAATCAAGACCCTCAAGCAGCAACCCAGGAGTTTGTTCGCTCTGCTCAGCTTGTGCCTGCTAAACGAGGAGTGTTTTATGGATTGGGGCTGAGTTTATTAGCACAAGGCAAAGTTGATTTGGCGACAGAAGCAGTAGCCTTGGAAGCACTGCGCGATCCGTTACTCATTACTAGCCCGCTTTGGCGCTCGCCTACCCTCCAACCTCTCTACGTGCCTATGCTGGATCGGGTCACAGCAAAATGTACAGAGCTATTACAAACTCCTACTCAGCTAGAAACAATTCGCGCCTACTGCCATCAACTGCGCGGCGGTCTGAATTGGTGGCGAGGTAACCTGAGAGCAGCGCATACAGATTGGGATACCCACGGCACTCTTCTCAGTCAAGTTATCCTGCAAATAGCGGAAGGCAAAACCGTAGACGCACAATTACAAGTCTTGCCTAATTCACCAGGTAAATTGGCGATCGCTGCTTGGCTTGCTCCTGATAAACGTCAATCTCTCCTAAACCAAGCTTGGCTCAATGTAGAACAATCTGCTCCTCCCTCAACCTTAATACAAACTTTATCCTCAGACATGAATCAACTAAATACGTTTGATCAGTGGCTGAAGCAAAATACTGCAACTCGTCAATACCGTCGTACTCGCACAGGATTTGGCATTCTGATCCGACATGTTGATGGTCCTGCGCCTACAGATTTCCTCACTGTTGCTGAAAACGCTGTGATGACGAATTTCTTCCCTGATGTACTATCTGTACCACCTTACATACCTGCATGGGATTTGGTTCTGCAAGCATCACGTTATGCTCTCCTTCAAACTCTCTAATATTTCGTTTCTAAGCCGAGGGTGTAGTGGTGCTTCTACAGACCTAACTTCTTTGGGCAAACACTGACAACTGGTAGAAACCTGATCCCAGATCTCTTTAAATGGGTAATCTAAAAGGTGAGGCTCTAATATTGCTCAATCTCTTTGCTAACAGTTAATCATGACTAGTTTTAACGATTACATAGAATCCCGCCAATCTCAAATTAAGCGCAGACAACGGATGGTTGCGCTTGTATCAGCAGCATGCTTCATGGGTTCCACTGTTTTTGCAATTGCCAACTTTATCACTAAAGATCTGCAACAACTCAGCCAACAACCTTCAACCTCTCAAGAATCTATAAATTCTCAGTTAGAACTTCAAGAGAATGGATATGAGCTTGTTCTACAACGAGAACCCCAAAATCAAGTTGCTCTAGATGGTTTAGTACAAGTTCGCTTACAAATGAAGGACTTTCAAGGAACGAAAAAACCCTTAGAACGACTCATAGAACTGAATCCTGCAAGACTAGAGTACCAAGCCTTATTGAAGCAAGTTGAGCACAAAATAGGCGATCGCAACTAATGATCAAAATTGTTGAGTTCATAAAGTATTTTTAAGGTGAAAAGCTAAGGATAGAAATTCTATTTTTGCTAGCAAAAAGCATGAGTTTTAACAAAACTTAGCTTTGTGTTTCACAAATAAAATTTTTGTTTCCAGTTACTTGAAGAATCAAAACCTCACCTTTGTATTTGTAGCCTACTGAAAAAACTATGAATAACATGAACAATAATGAAATGATGCTTAATTCTGAATTAGATCGTCTAATTCCTCCAGAAGTAAAAGATGATGATTTTTATGAAGCTATTCAAAATTTAGCAAAAGAAGCAAGTATCAAAACTGTTTTGGAAATTGGCTCATCATCAGGGGGAGGAAGTACCGAGGCATTTGTAAAAGGGTTACGCCATAACCCTAGTCACCCAATTCTATTTTGCATAGAAATATCAAAACCACGATTTCTAGAGCTTCAAAGCGCATACAGTAGCGAAGGATTTGTCAAATGCTATAATGCTTCCTCCGTTCCGGCAGAAAGCTTTCCAAGTGCCAGCGAAGTTGTTGACTTCTATACAACTATTAAAACTAATTTAAATCTTTATCCTAATGTTATAGATCAAGTTTTACTATGGCTGAATCAAGATTTAGAATATGTTAAAAAATTTGGTATTGAGCAAAGAGGAATCAAGAAAATAAAGAAAGAAAATAATATAGATTTTTTCGATCTCGTTCTTATTGATGGCTCTGACTTTACAGGTGAGGCAGAACTCCAAGAAGTCTATGGAGCAAAGTTTATTTTATTGGATGATGTTAAGGCATTTAAGAATTTCAATAATTATAAGAAATTGATATTGGACGAGAAATATACGCTAATTTCTCAGAACCTTAAACTTCGTAATGGGTATGCAATCTTTAAAAGAATTAGTGATGTGGATCAAACCGGGCTCAAGGAGGAACAGGCAGAACAGTATCTTGCTAAACGTTTGGTAAATCTTGGCATGACTGTCTTTGATATTGGTGCTAATGTAGGTGACTATTCATTACTACTCAGTGAGTTAGTAGGCCATAGCGGAAAAGTTTATGCTTTTGAACCAACATCTAATACTTTTCAAAAATTACAGCAGAGAGTTAGCCAGCATTCTCTTGAAAATATAACTATCCTCAAAACAGCTGTCTTCTGTAGAAATACGTCCATCGAACTCAATGAGTTTCCAGAAGAGTATTCAGCATGGAATAGTATTGGCAAGCCTTCCATGCTGAATCCAAAGAATGGAATTGATTATGTACCTATTGTTGCAACTGAAATGGTTGAGGCTATTACTCTTGATTCCTTTTGTCAAAAGCAAAGTATTGAGAAGATTGATTATTTGAAAGTTGATGTGGAAGGTGCTGAGAGTAATGTGTTTCAAGGAGCCCAAGACCTTCTTCGAAAGCAAGCAATTCATTTCATTCAGTTTGAAATTTCTCAAAAAATGCTGGAGGGTTTGAATAGAACAGCAGAAGGTACTTTTCAAATACTAATTCAAAATGGTTATGAATGTCATCGTATTACACCTTTGGGAGAAATTGGAGAACAGGTTAATAATTCAACTTCATTTTATGAAAACTATCTTGCATTCCCCAGTCTTCCAATTCACTTTTTCACTATTGTTTTAAATGGTGACCCTTTTATTAAATATCATATCGATATCTTTAATCAACTACCCTTTGAATGGCACTGGCATATTGTTGAAGGAGTTGCTGATCTTAAGAATGACACAGCTTGGAGTGTGAGACTAGGGGGTCATATTACTGAGGAAATTCATCAGAACGGTCTAAGTAAGGATGGTACAACAAAATACTTAGATGAGTTAGCAGAGCTATATCCAGATCGGGTGACCATTTACCGCAAGCCCGAAAGAACCTTCTGGGATGGCAAACTAGAAATGGTAAATGCACCTCTAGCAAACATTGATGAAGAGTGTCTACTTTGGCAAATAGATGTTGATGAGCTATGGACTGTGGAGCAGATTCACGCAGCTCGTCGCTTATTTATTCAAACTCCTAATAAGACGGCGGCTTTTTATTGGTGCTACTACTTTGTAGGAGAGCAGTTATTAATTAGTTCACGTTACTGTTATGCTCAAAATCCACAGCAAGAGTGGCTAAGAACTTGGCGCTATCAGCCAGGGTGCTACTGGGCAGCTCATGAGCCACCTATTTTGGTACAACCTAATGGCGATGGATGGAAAGATGTTGCTTCAATTAATCCTTTTTTACATCAGGAAACTGAAGCTAAAGGATTGGTTTTTCAACACTTCGCATATGTAACGCTAGAGCAATTGGAATTTAAAGAAAAATATTACGGTTATGTCGATGCTTGTACGCAATGGCAGTCTCTACAAGCTGAAACCCGTTTTCCATTGCTTCTACGCGATTACTTTGCTTGGGTGCATGATGAGACAGTGATTACTACTGCCGAATCTCTCGGAATTGTACCAATCGCTCAAAAGGAAAAAACTACAAATGCTTGGAAGTTTTTAAGCCTGGAAGACTTACAACAGCAGGTGGCTTCATTGAGTCGGCCCCAACCCACTATCGTGATTGATGGTGTATTTTTTCAGCTATACAAAACTGGCATTGCTCGGGTTTGGCGATCCCTTTTAGAAGAATGGGTGAACACCGGCTTTGCCAAACATCTGCTGGTATTGGACCGAGCTAGAACGGCTCCAGATATTCCTGGAGTGCGATATCGATTGATTCCTCCTTACGACTACAACCATACAGAGAACGATCGCCAACTATTACAACAAATTTGTGATGAGGAAGGTGCTGATCTATTGATCTCTACATACTACACTACTCCTGTTTCGACTCCCTCTGTCTTAATGGTTTATGACATGATTCCTGAGGTTGTTGGGGCAGATCTTACTCAACCTATGTGGCGTGAAAAGCACAACAGCATTAATTATGCTTCTGCATACATTGCGATTTCACAAAATACAGCTCACGACTTAGTTAAATTTTTTCCTAAGGTTAATTCAGCTGCAATTACAGTGGCGCACAGTGGTGTTGCTCCTTCCTTCGCTCCTGCAAACTCTGAGGCTATTAACGCTTTCAAGTACAGATATGGCATCTTTAAACCTTACTTTTTGCTCTCCGGAGCTAGAGGAAGTTACAAAAATGCTGCCGTTTTCTTTCAAGCATTTTCTCAGCTTGTTAGCAAGTTAGGGTTTGACATTGTTTGCACAGGTGTTGCTACATCTTTGGAGGCTGAATTTAGACTGTATGCTGCGGGCAGCACAGTTCATATGCTGCATTTGGAAGACGATGAGTTGTCACTTGCCTACGCTGGAGCGATCGCTTTAGTTTATCCCTCCATATATGAAGGATTTGGATTACCTATTGTTGAGGCTATGGCTTGTGGCTGCCCAGTCATTGCTTGTCCTAATGCTTCAATTCCAGAGGTTGCTGGTCCAGCAGCTGTGTATGTGCAACCTGGTGATGTTAGCGGTTTAACAAGTGCACTGTGTGAAATTCAAAAGCCAGAGGTTCGCCAGTCCTTAATTCAGGCTGGTCTAGAGCAGGCCAAGCAGTTTTCTTGGCAAAAAATGGCTCAACAGGTAAGTGAGGCTCTAATTAATGCTACGCTAGCATCTCTTAACCTAAGCATTATTAATCTCATAGTCTTTCCGGATTGGAATCAATCAGAAGAAGTTTTTTGTACAGAGTTAGCGGATTTAATTCGAGCGATCGCAACTCATCCTGATAGAAATCGCATGACCTTGTTGATCTACAGCAATAACATTTCAACTGAGGATGCTAACCTAGCACTTTCGAGCATTACGATGAATTTGCTGCTCGAAGAAGAACTTGAGGTTGATGATGGACCTGAAATTTCATTGATTTCTGACTTAAGTAGTAGCCAGTGGCAAGTACTCCTTAGTCGCACTCAAAGCCGTGTCACTCTACCACATGAAGATCACGAATCGATCGATACAGTCAGTGCTAGACAACTACCTATTTTAGAAGTTCAACAGTTACTAACTCTTTCGACCAGCTAACTGACTACAAAGACAGAAATTAGGATCGGTTTAGAGTGTGAGAGGTATTCAATCTTCAGGCTTCTCTCGTACTCTGATAGTTTTTTTATTTTGTGTCTAAGTAGTTCGCCCACATTTGCAGATACGCATTCTCCATATTGCGTGTAAATTGTTTAGCATTCCATAAGGGAGATGTTTGTCGGGAGGCACGCATTTTCCAAGCAACTTGTTGTCTTAAAGCTGGATCTTGACCGAAACGAACTCCCCACTCCACGTACTCCTCAGCAGTGGAAGCGATACCCTCTGTGACACCGATATTCATCAGCATCGCGTAACTGTTACGGCTGACGAATTGTTCTCCCACTCGTGTCACTAACGGAATTCCCATCCATAGTGTTTCTAATGTAGTTGTAGCTCCGTTGTAGGGAAAGGTGTCTAACACAACATCAGCGATGCCTAAATTAGCTCGGTGAACTGCCTCTGATGGAACTCCCGGCAAAAACTTCAACCGATCGCTGCTGATTCCTTCCGCTTCCGCAAGCTGAATAAACGCTTCTTTCATCATCTCTTCATTCGTCAAACCCTTCAGCAAAAAATAACTATTAGGCACTTCCTTCAAAATTTTCATTTGAAGCTGTGCCAAATCTGGGTGTCGTTTATGCCCCTTCTGAGCGCTCAAATAAACCACTGCATCACTTGGAATGTCTAGGTGATCACGTCTTAGGGTTGGCACCCCAATCTCAAAGCCATCTACAGCGATATAAGTTTCAGGTAAGCGCCAGATTTTCTCTGTATAGTAGTTCTGTGCAGATACTGGCAAAACATGGGGATCGGCGATATAGTAATCGACAGCTGGAATTCCGGAAGCATCCCAACCAAGCCATGTTGCCTGAATTGGTGCTGGCTTTAAAGCCATAACTTCACAAGTAGTATCTAGCGTAATACTATCGAGATCTATCAAAATATCAATTTGATCTCGATAAATCTCGTCGGCAATTTTCAATCCGTCCATATCCAAAAATTTAGCCTGCTCAGTATTATTCACAAACCAGTAGTTTGTAAATGTTTCTTCCTGGGGTTGATTTACAAAGTAGGTATGGATCTGAAAGCGCTTATGATCGTGATGTTGAAATAACCAACGGGCTAGCCACCCAACGGAGTGCTGTCTTAAAAAGCCAGAAACGTAACCAATTTTCAATGGTTTAGTAGATGCAGTCGCAATCTGCAGAACTGTTGAATGATGCTGCTGATAGTGCTCTGCCTGTCCCTTTGAGTAGTTGTGAATGCTAGCTTGGCAAACCGCAGTAATGTGATTGAAAAAGTAACGATTAATTTCTGGCTCATCTTCCATGTAAGGCAGGAAGAAGGTCGATGTAAACATTGACAATGCTGCACCACGATCTAGATCAGTAGGATTTTGTGCAATCAGCGCTCGCAATAAATTCTTATGATGCTGCATCGCCTCATCGGCTTCCTCCCAGGCACCACCAGAGATCGTCAGTGATTTTAGTAACAGGAAGTTGCCATAGACTTTCCCAGGCAGTGTTTGAGCAATGCCGTAATATCGTTTGGCAACTTCAATACCTTTTTCATAGTCACCAGCTTTATAGTAAAACGCAGATAAATGTCCTAAAGCTCCCAAATGATTTGAGTTAAGATTCAGACACAGCTCTGCCAAATAGATGGCTACTCCAACTTTTCCTAAAGAATAAGCAATTTTGATTGCTGGAATGATTAATGTTCGAATCCCCGCTTCTATATCCTCCATATATGGTAGGCAAGCTTTCGCAAACTCCAAAGCTGCTGGGTGTAAGGGATCATTTTCTAGAACATTTTGCAAAACACTCATCAATAAGGGGGAACTAACGCCTTGAGTGTTACCCCTTTGCAGTAATGTATTTAAGTTTAAGGGGTCGAGATCATCTCCAGAAAGTATTTCGAGTTGAGCAGATACTTGTAGAATCCTTAGAAGATTGTTGATATCTGTGGGCAAGATTTCTCGGAGGTGGTGCCGAATTGCTAAAGCGATCGAATAGCTTTCTTGAGAAGATAAACTCTCCTGCCGTTCTGCTTCTGACTGCAACACTTCAACCAATTCAGCACTACATATTTGTAATTGCTCTTCATCTACATCTGCCAGTGCTAAAAACCAAGTAGTTTGCGCTTCAGCTTCTTGCCCTTGCAAAAGTAGTACTAAACCTAAATACCAGTAGTTCCGTTTAATGCTGGGGGTAACTTCAATCGCTTGCTCGTAGAGGTTGGCAGCCTTGCTATGTTGTCCTTGTGCTAAACACTGGTCAGCTTGCTGCTGTAGCTTATGTAAGTTGTCGGCACTAAACTCAGAAGTCATAGCCTAGCTCAATATATTGTTAGTTGTTGCATCTTAGATGGCAGCAAATCTTAAAAAGATAGGGTGGACAATGCTTGCCCACCCCAATATTAGAAATATTTCAAACTGGACAGCTAGCTTAATATTCTAGACTGCCAATGCTATAAGCTTACTTAGCGTCTACCACTTTACCGGTATCGGTGCATCCCTTATCGACGCTAACACTAACGGGGGTAAGGTTGGCAGCGATTGGGTTTCCAGCAACAGCCTTGGTTTCACATAGGATCGCTAGGGTGGTTGCTTCGCTAGTCGCGATCACAGTGCCCAACTCTACCCGACCTGCATACTGTCTTAGAGGTGCCTTTAGAGAGCTGCCTCGGTTGATCACAGCAGTGGAGATGCCGACTGTTTCTTTCGCATCAGTTGTATAGGTGTAGTTAGTAGTTTGGGTTTGAATACCAAGACCTAGGTTCTCAACAGTGCTGCCGAAGGTAGAGTTTTCGAGGTAGTAAGCTTGTTGGGCACGGTTCATGGAACCCACGTTTTGCTTCGCTTCGGATTGCTTCGCTTTGTTAGCCTGGTTCAGGAAGGAAGGCAATGCGATCGCAGACAAAATACCGATAATGATGATAACAACGAGAAGCTCAATTAGGGTGAAGCCCTGTTCTTGCTTTTTCTGAGTCAAGTGCTGAAGGAATTTGGCTTGAAATTCGGTCTTCATTAAAGTTTCTCCTTGAGGTGCGGGGTGCTTGGTTTCTAACTCCTGAATGTAATTTACCCACTTCAATAGGCTTTCATATCACCTGCCGAGGAAAACTTTTGCATGCAGTTTTCCTCGGTAACATCACTGTGCCACTTCTGCCAAAATGTATAGATAGATCTCTAAGTCACTTAGAAGTTGCTTGACTTCCTCAAGAGCTGTTTGCTCACTAACGGGTTCTAAGGTGACGGGGTTGACTAGCTTTACCATCTGCCACCGCCTCACCAGAGACATAAAAGACTGACTCTCCTCCCAAAGAGGTAGTAGGCAAGCAGCGATTTGGCTGTCTACTACGACAGGGGTTTTGGCTGGTTCCGGAATAAACTGACTAATTTCGAAAGGCTGACGGGCAGCGATGCAGTTAATCAGCTTTTCTTTGACTGTTGGCGATTTTAATTGAGGATGTAACTGAACTTGGGCACGCTGCCACTCTGCCAGCTCCCAGTCAGAAGCAGAGCTAAAGCTTGTTGTCTCATTAGGGTGAGTACACCAAAAGTCTAATAATCGATTAACCGGTTGTAAAAGCTCAAATAGATGGAGACGCTCTTCTACAGAGATCTCTGGTAAGCTCATCGCTAGGAAAGAAGGTAAATCATTAGGGTCTTGAAAGAGATCCATGATTTCCCATTGTCGCCACTTCACCATACTGACAAATTCCAGATTGGCAGCCTTGAGGGCGGCAAAGAGTTCTTTAACTGTATAGCCCTTGTCACCCTGGAGTAGCAAATTTGCCCGTACTCGCTCTACATCAGTCTCGAAGTCGGGCTTCCAAGCCACTAACTTTAAATAAACATCCGATTTGAGCGATCGCATAATCTCTCGGACTATTTCGATCTCTAATTCTTCAGGTGGGCCATCCATTAAACCCATCATTCTAAAGATCTTTTGAGCTCTGAAATAGAATTCTCGCTGTAGAGAGCTATGCAGGTTCGCTCGAATAATACCATCAGGTTTGAGTACTGCCTTCATAGCTTGAAGACCAGTCACGGGGTCAGGAAGCAAGTACAAAACTTCATCGCAGTTGATGTAATCAAACTGGAGGTTTAGACTAGGAAGTTCTTCCGCAGTCAAAGTATAAAATTCAGAGTTATCAAACCCGTGATAGCGCAATCGCTGACGGGCTAATTCCACAGACTTCTCGGAAATGTCCATACCCACAATTTTGGCTCCTGGATTAGCTTCTGCCAAAATTAATGAGGTATAGCCACTACCACAACCTACATCTAGAATTACTTTATCTTTAGTGTCAATAATCTTGTGGTCTTTTAAGTAAAATGCAGTTGTCAAGTTATGAAAATAAAGAAGATTAGTGCTCTCCTTAGGAGAATTCTCTAATGGGATTGTTGGGTAGGGAGCCATTTCAAATTGCTGACGAATCTTCTCAATTTCAGATGCTTGATTATTCATGTGAAGTCTTCCTTGAAACTCTAAATGATGTACTTCAGGTGAGGCATATTAGTTATTCATTTCCATTGTTCCCAGTTTACTTGCGTTACTCTTGCAATCACTAGGGAATTCTAATGTTTGGTTTGTATGGATCACTAGTATGAGCCGCCCTGTTTCCGTTTCTATGCCTCAGCCTTGGATATCCTTCTGCATAATTGTTAAGAACGAACAGCAGAACCTGCCCCGTTGTTTAAGCAGTGTGCGATCGCATGTAGACGAGATGATTGTGGTCGATACGGGTTCGGACGACAATACAATCGAGATTGCTCAGCAGTATGGAGCTCAGGTTAAGTCGTTTGAATGGTGTGATGATTTTGCTGCTGCCCGAAATTTTGCGATCGCTCAAGCTTCTGGAAACTGGATTTTAACGCTGGATGCTGATGAAGAGCTACTTGTTAAATCAGAGGCTTGGCGCGAGCAATTAATGAATAGTAGTGCCGAATCTCTTGCTTATTGGATTCCCTTACTCGATGCTCATCAACCAATAACCGCCTTGCCAACGATAAGGCTCTTCCGAAATTTGGCTGAACTACAGTATTCTGGGCGCTATCACGAACAAATCACTTATCAAAACCAATATATCCCCACCAACTTTATCCAGAGCCTAAGTTGTCTCGAAATTCGGCACTACGGCTATAGCGATGCCTTACTTCTACACAAAAATTTGACTCGAAATATTCCCCTGCTGGAAAGACTTCGCCAGCAGGGGCCTCTCAGCTTACTACTACTTTTAACTTTAGGTAATGCTTACTTAAGAACTGAGCAAATAGATAAAGCTAGAAACTGCTGGTCAGAAGCTTTTGAGCGTCTTTCTCCCCATTTACTGCTAGGCGAGTTACCGAGTGAGACGGTACGCTTGCCAGCCTTGCTGTTCATTTTGGGTCTCGACCTTCTCCACGAGCAACAAGATTATGAAACAGCCATGCTGGTTTGTCGTCGTGGGTTGGAATGGTTTCCTGATTACCCTCCGCTCAATCATCTGACTGGCTCGCTTATGCAAGAGTTGGGCTTTCCGCTGGCCGCCGCTACTTACTTTGAGCAATGTCTTGCAATGGGTCGTCAAGGTCGCTATTTTCAGCGAGAACCTTTCGATCTCAACTTTTTAACTGTTTGGCCTGCTTGCGACCTGGGTTATAGCTATATGGCACTCAAGCGTTTCCCAGAGTCAGTACAAGCTTTTGAATTAGCGCTCTCCTTTCAATCAGATTACGAACCAGCGCAAGCAGGATTAGAAAGCGCCAAGCAGCAGTTGTATCAGATTCGGCTTTAAACTCATTTTCACATTGTTTTCGTTCAACCTAAACATCATCTAGCCCTTAGTCCAACCGATGAATGTTTCCAGACTAGCTAATGAAGCCCAAGATCTTTTATCTCAAGCGCAATATAACCAGGCGATCGCGCTACTCAATCAGGCACTCCAGCAACTTCATGACCACCCTGAGCTATATAACCTACTGGCTAGCGCTTATGTGCAGCAGGACCAGTTGCCTGAGGCGATCGCATGCTATCACAAAGCCTTAGAACTAAATCCACTATCACCTGAAACTCATAAAAATCTTGGTAACGCATGGCTCAAGCAACGTGATTTTGTAAATGCGATCGCTTGTTACCAAAAAGCTATAGAACTAGATCCAGACTACGCAACTGCTTATTACAACTTAGGTTTAATTTTTCAACGACAAAACCAGCTTGAAGGTGCGATCGCTCATTATCGACGTGCCATTGAGCTTAATCCAACCGATGCAGCAGCGCATAACAATCTAGGCTTAGCTCTTCAAAGCAACAATCAGCCGGAAGCTGCGATCGCCTGCTACACAAAGCTTTTAACTATAGAATCTGATAACAGCATTACTTACTACAACTTAGGATATATTTCTCAGGCGCAAGGCAAGCTAGAAGCAGCACGTTATTACTATCAAAAAGCGCTTAATCTAAATTCCTGTGATATCACAACACTTAATAACTTAGGCTTCATCTTAAATGAGCTAGGCCAGTATGAAGAAGCCATTTCAGTTCTTCAGCAGGCTTTACAACTAAACCCTGACTATACAAATGCTCTAACGAACTTAGGAATTGCCTATATCCAACTTGGTAAACTGGAAGAAGGGGTGCTTGTACTTCAGAAAAGTTTAACCCTTGATTCTAGCCAGGTTGAAGCTTATGTCAACTTGGGGATCGCATACGAAAGGCAAGATCATTTTGAAGAAGCAATTACCTTTCAGCAGCAAGCGTTGGCATTAAATCCTAACCATGCCTCTGCTCACAACAATTTAGGAGTTGCCCTTGAGCAACAGGGGGAATTTTCTGAGGCACTCGTCTGTTATGAGCAGGCGATTCAATTAGAGCCTAAACGTGCTAGTCAACATTGGAACCGAAGTCTACTGTTGTTGAGAACAGGTCATTTAGAAGTCGGTTTTGCAGAGTTTGAGGCTCGTTGGCAAATGAAGGCGATCGCGCCTCGTTCCTTTCCTCAACCTTTGTGGGATGGTACCAACCTTGAAGGTCGCAGTATTCTCCTCCACTCCGAAGGAGGTTTCGGTGATACGTTGCAATTTGTCCGCTATGCGCCCTTAGTTGCTGAGCGCGGCGGTTCTGTTAAGATCGTCTGCCCTCAACCCTTAGTTCGTCTGCTCAGCAGTTTACCAAATATTGAGCAAGTAGTTTCTTGGGAATCAGGTTTGCCTGATTTTGATGTTCATGCACCTCTACTTAGCCTTCCGCACCTGTTTGGTACCTCGCTAGGTAATATTCCTGCCAATATTCCTTATTTGTCCCCTCCTGAGATTTTTCCTTTTACTTTGCAATCAACTGCCAATACGTCTCTTAAAGTAGGACTGACTTGGGGAGGAAATCCTGAATATGGACGCGATCGCAGTCGCTCTTGTTCGCTAGACCAATTTCTACCACTGCTTGAGATTGTTAAGATTGCTTTTTACAGCCTACAGAAGGGGCCGAAAGCGACTGAACTAATTGAGTTTCCTAGGGAAATAGCTATACAGAACTTGGGCGATCGCATTCACGACTTTAGTGATACAGCGGCTGCAATAGCACAGTTGGATCTCGTTATTACAACCGATACATCAGTAGCTCATCTGGCCGGTGCCTTAGGATGTCCAGTTTGGGTTTTACTCAACTTTGTACCTGACTGGCGCTGGTTCACTGATAGCGATCGCAGCCCCTGGTATCCAAGTATGCGGTTGTTCCGCCAAACAACACTGGGTAATTGGTCAGACGTATTCGTGCGAGTCAATCAAGCTCTACAAGATTTTGTCAAGAAATAACTACGCTATACTGAGTTATGTGTAGTCGTTATGAGTTTGTCTAGACCCTATGACAAATCCAACTGTTGAAAATTTGGTCATTATTGGCTCTGGCCCTGCGGGATATACGGCTGCTATTTATGCTGCAAGAGCGAATCTGAAGCCGTTTGTGTTTGAAGGCTTCCAGGCAGGGGGGCTACCAGGTGGGCAGTTGATGACAACCACTGAGGTGGAAAACTTCCCTGGCTTTCCGGAAGGCATTACAGGACCGCAGTTGATGGACCGGATGAAGGCCCAATCTGTGCGTTGGGGAGCGGAATTGGTGACTGAGGACGTAGTATCGGTTGATTTCAGCCAGCGTCCTTTTGTGGTGCGCTCTGAAGAGCGGGAAGTGAAGGCGCACAGTATTGTAATTGCCACAGGTGCGACAGCGAAACGGTTGGGATTACCTTGCGAACATCAGTTTTGGAGCCGTGGTATTTCTGCTTGTGCCATCTGCGATGGAGCAACGCCAATTTTCCGGTCGGCAGAGTTGGCTGTTGTGGGTGGTGGTGATTCGGCGGCAGAAGAGGCTGTGTATTTGACCAAGTATGGGTCGCATGTGCATTTATTAGTACGCGGTGAAAAGATGCGTGCTAGTAAGGCTATGCAAGATCGCGTGCTGAAAAATTCCAAGATTACGGTTCACTGGAACACGGATATTCTGGATGTGTTTGGCGAAGAAAACCACATGAAAGGGGTGCACCTACGCAACAAAAAGACAGGTGAAGCCAGTGAACTGCATGTGCGTGGTTTGTTCTACGCGATCGGTCATACCCCAAATACGTCTTTGTTTAAGGGGCAGCTAGAACTTGATGATATTGGTTACGTTGTGACGAAGCCTGGTTCTGTAGAAACGAGCATTGAAGGTGTGTTTGCGGCGGGTGATGTCCAGGATCATGAGTATCGACAAGCGATCACGGCAGCGGGCACGGGTTGTATGGCAGCTATGCTGGCGGAGCGTTGGCTATCGACTCAGGGCTTGGTGCAAGAATTTCACCAAACAGAAGCATCGGAAAAACCGGAAGCTGAGCAAGCTACTAAAAAGTCGGAAGCTGAGCAAGAGTCTGAATTTAGCGTGGATGCAACTCGGCACGAAGGGGGGTATGCGCTACGGAAGCTTTACCACGAGAGCGATCGCCTAATTGTTGTAAAATACGCTTCCCCTAATTGTGGACCTTGCCACACCTTGAAACCCATCTTGAACAAACTGGTGGATGAGTTTGAGGAAAAAATCCACTTTGTCGAGATTGATGTGGAGCAAGACCCAGATATTGCTGAGGCAGCGGGCGTCATGGGTACGCCAACGATTCAGTTCTTTAAGGACAAGGAGAAGGTTGCTGAGCTGAAGGGCGTGAAACAGAAGAGCGAATATCGCCAATTGATTAGCAGCAATCTGTAGTAGCAACTTCTAACTAATCCGGATCAGCAAGAGGGAACTGAGCTTGGTAGATTAGATCAGCCTATCGCGATCGCTGGCTTCACTAATTTTATGGCCTCTACTAAGCTCTGGTTACCTCGTTTCCGATTTGCCGAACGACCCAGCCTTTCTATGCGAATGATGGGGGTTGGGCTTGTAATTACGATTCTCTTTATTCTGGTGGCGCTGCTTTCGCCTATGTTTCAGGCTTGGGGCTGGCTCCAGAATCCCACAGACTCTTTAATTAACCCGATTCACGAACCGCCTGGCCTGAGTCATTGGTTTGGCACGACTCGCCAAGGCTATGATGTTTTTTCTCGAACCTTATTTGGCAGTCAAGCGGCATTGCAAGTGGTGATCTTAGCGACTGCTTTGAGCTTAGTCATAGGAGTGCCGCTAGGTCTAGTAAGCGGATATCTAGGCGGTAGGCTCGATCGCATCCTGCTGTTTTTAATGGATACGATCTATACGCTGCCAGGGCTTTTGCTTTCAGTAACGTTGGCGTTTGCGGTGGGACGAGGGGTTCTCAATGCGGCGATCGCTCTGAGTATTTCTTATGTGCCGCAATACTATCGGGTGGTGCGAAACCATACGGTTTCTGTGAAAACGGAATTATTTATTGAAGCGGCTCAAGCAATGGGCGCTTCCACTTGGACAGTGCTCTCGCGTTATTTGTTGCTAAATGTGATTCAAAGTGTGCCAGTGCTATTTACGCTGAATGCGGCAGACGCAATCTTAACCCTAGGCGGTTTGGGGTTTTTGGGGTTAGGACTGCCCGAAGAGGTGCCAGAGTGGGGGCATGACTTGCGCCAAGCTTTAGACGCGCTGCCTACCGGAATTTGGTGGACTGCTTTTTTCCCTGGCATGGCAATGACTTTAATGGTGGTGGGGTTGTCTTTGCTAGGAGAAGGGTTGAATGAGTTTGTCAACCCGTTACTACGGCGAGAAAACTGGAACCGGAAAGCGGCTGAGTAAGCGCGTATTGATTAACTAGTCAGCTCGCTGAATATGCCAGATGCCACTCAAGACTTCATTGTTTATAACCGCTATTTGCTTCACGCTGGTTGCAGCGGTGAGTGGTAGTTTGCGAGCAAACTCTGGTCCACTCTGGCGTTCGTCTGGTGTTGCAGCGAGTGTTGCGACTGGCTCTGGTCCTGCTGCTCAGGCTGAGGTATCTAGCGATCGCTCCCTGAATCGCGCTGCTCATTCTGATGAATCTGTTCAGGAGACCCTCAATCAAAAATTCTCGGTCGAGAACTCACGAGTAAGAATGCAGCAAATCGACGCAGCTTTGACGAGTTTTCGGCAACTAACAGAAACTAGTCAGAAAAACTTGGGACAAGCAGAGGTTGCTGGGGTTGGCAATACCGATTGGGAAACTCAGAATTTAGGCTTTCACAATTGGGTGGGTGCGGTAGAAGGAACTATTCTGAAGCAGAATGCTCGGATTGCTCAATTAGAACTAGAGCTGGCGCAGCAGCAACACGCTGATAAGAAGATTACCAAAGTCGAACTGACGCAGAAAGCTGTGAATGCTCAAAAAGCGGCACAAGAGTTTGATCAATTCTGGAAGTCCTTTAGCATTGCTGACTAGGGACGCTGTACGATCGTAGACCTTCACCTCGTCAGTTACCGCAGCATTAGTTAGAAGTATGGGGACAACACCCGATGTTTCAGCCCAGCCCCTAGCACCTCAGGTCTTAGGCATTGACTTAGGTGGTTCGGCGATTAAACTAGGTCGCTTTAGCCATGATGGTACTTGTTTGCAAGCCATGACTGTGCCGACTCCTCAACCTGCTCATCCAGAGGCTGTTTTAGCGGCAATGGTTGAGGCGATCGCTCAGCTTGATCCAGATGAGACTTGTTTGGCAATTGGCGTCGGAACCCCAGGGCCTGCCGATCGCCGAGGCCGCATTGCCAGGATTGCAATTAATTTACCCGGTTGGCAAGATATTCCGGTAGCAGATTGGCTAGAAGCAAAAACCGGGCGACCAACGGTAATTGCCAATGATGCCAATTGCGCTGGGCTGGGAGAAGCTTGGTTGGGAGCAGGTCAGCAGTTTCAGAACTTAATTTTACTAACCCTGGGCACAGGCGTTGGGGGGGCAATTATTTTCAATGGTCAACTCTTTACAGGCCCAGAGGGGGCTGCGGGTGAGTTGGGCCTGATTACTCTAAGGCCAGACGGTCCAGCTTGTAACAGTGGCAATCACGGTTCCTTGGAGCAATATGCCTCAGTGCAAGCGGTTCGGCGGCGAACTGGTCTAGAACCTATTGAGCTGGGATTGAAAGCGCAGGCAGGCGATCGCGATGCTTTGGCGTTTTGGCAAGAATATGGCCGAGATTTGGGAGCGGGCTTAACCAGCCTGATCTACGTTCTAGCGCCCGAAGCTGTAGTGATTGGTGGCGGAATTAGCGCCAGCGCTGAGTTTTTCTTACCAGCAGTCCAAGCGGAAATTCAGCGACGAGTTTTGCCGAGTTCTCGGGGGAACTTGCAGTTATTAAAAGCTCAACTAGGCAATCGCGCTGGGATGGTAGGAGCGGCGAAACTAGCGTGGCAGTTAATTGGTGCTTTTAGCAGTTAGCAATTCTGGATCAATTGAGCGACAGCATTTTTGTAGGGGTAGGTCTTGTACCTGCTCACCGTACGAAGGGCACCCACAAGAGATGCCCCTACCAGTGATACCCATTCATAAAAGCTAAGTGTCAACGACTACTTAAGGTAAGGTGTGCCCAGTGGATTTTTCCACGTAATCCATGACTTGCTGAAAAGCTTCGGGATGACCTTGCTGGTTCAAAATCATGTGCGTTCCCCCTTCTGGCAAGTAAAAGGACAACCTACCATTAGGGGTAAAAGCAAAGGCACTGACACGTTCGAGGTCAACTACATAAACGTTCCTCTCGTAATTAATTTTGACCCAATACCCCACAGCACTCCTCACTAAGATTGAAAGGGTTTTAGTCTGGAGCTTACGGTTGACTTAGGCTAGGCTCTAGCGATCGCGTAGCTTCACCTGCGTAGGTAGTTGCAGCTTGAATGAATCCCTTAAATAAAGGGTGAGGGGTACTGGGGCGCGACTGAAATTCGGGATGGAATTGAGTTGCCAAGAAGAACGGATGACCTGGCAGTTCCACAATTTCTACCAAGCGTCCGTCGGGTGAGGCACCACTGATGATATAGCCAGTCTCTAAGAACAAGTTACGGTAGGCGTTATTGAATTCATAGCGATGGCGATGCCGCTCGTAAATCACTTCTTCGCCATAGAGACTAAATGCGATCGTATTAGGCACAATGCGGCAAGGATATAAACCTAGCCGCATTGTGCCGCCTAAATCGACCACATCTTGCTGTTCTGGCAACAAGTTAATCACGGGGTTTTTAGCGTTGGGAGCAAACTCAGCACTATTCGCATCCTCAAGGCCAGCCGTGTGTCGCGCCCACTCGATCACAGAACACTGCATCCCTAGACACAAGCCAAAGAAGGGAATTTTCTTTTCGCGGGCGTACTGAATGGCACTGATTTTGCCGTCTACACCCCGTACTCCAAAGCCACCGGGGACAATGATGCCGTCAATATCTTGCAGATAGCTTTCGGCTCCGTAAGCTTCGATGTCCTCGGAGTTAATCCAGCGTAGATTCAGGTCTGCTCCTTGGGCGATCGCGCCATGCCGCAGCGCTTCAACAACAGAGAGATAGGCGTCGGTAAGCCGAACATATTTACCCACGATCGCAATGTTGACCGATTGACTTGGACGATACAAGCGATCGACTAGGGTTTGCCATTGAGTTAAGTCAGGTTGCCGCTGTTCTAGATGCAAAAGATCTAGCGCCTGCTGAGCTAAGCCTTCTCGCTCCAAAATCAGTGGGACTTCGTAGATGCTTCTGGCATCTGGCGAGGTAATGACACATTCAACAGGAACGTCACAGAACTCAGATAACTTGTCCTTAAGACCAGGATGTAAGGGGCGATCGCAGCGACAAACCAAAATATCCGGTTGAATCCCAATCGAGCGGAGTTCTTTCACCGAATGTTGCGTCGGTTTGGTTTTCATCTCCCCAGCTGCTGGAATCCAAGGCATCAGCGTGACGTGCATGTACAACACATTCTGCCGTCCCACGGCTTTCCGAAATTGCCGAATTGCTTCTAGAAAGGGCAGCGACTCAATATCCCCAACGGTGCCACCAATCTCCGTGATCACCACATCCGGATTCGTATTTTTTGCAACTCGTAAGATGCGCTCTTTGATCTCGTTCGTAATGTGCGGAATGACTTGGACCGTGCCGCCCATGTAGTCACCCCGGCGCTCTTTATTCAGCACGGCTTGGTAAATAGAACCAGTGGTGACACTATTGAGGCGAGACATGGAAGTGTCTGTGAAGCGCTCGTAGTGTCCCAAGTCTAAGTCGGTTTCCGCACCATCTTCGGTCACAAACACCTCACCATGCTGGAAAGGGCTCATGGTGCCAGGGTCAACGTTAATATAAGGGTCTAACTTGAGGATGGAAACGGAGTAGTCGCGAGACTTCAGCAATCGACCCAGGCTCGCTGCCACGATGCCTTTGCCAATACTAGAGACTACACCACCCGTCACGAATACAAACTTAGTCATAAAATTCTAGGAGCACAGCCTTCTGGAGAGCCACCCGTCAATTGTGCCACAGGCATGGCAGACCGCGTGGGAAGGGGAGTATTTTTTTGTACATCAATCTAGCTTTCGCGCTAAAGCTGAAAGGAGCGATCGCAGCGCCCGAACCGCTCATCCTGTAATTCGACCCTCGATAAAATCTCCACACCCCAATGAGTTGCCGTTAGGCTTGCTATGGAACGAACTAGTTAAACCGTATCCAGCAGTACTGACGTTAAGTAGTAAGCCATGAAATTCTATTTCTTGGGCATAGCTTTTTCAGAGCTTACTGTTACTACGAACATTTATGAGAACAGCACTTAAAGGGCATTGGAACCTAACTTCTGAGTGGCTGAAATTATTTCTCATAACTTTATTAATACTCGGCATCTTCTTCAGATTGGTTAATCTTGGCCAAAAAGTCTACTGGTATGATGAGACTTTTACTTCTTTGCGAATTTCTGGATATACAGAGGCTGAAATCGTCCAGCAATTTGCTGATGGCCGTGAAGTTAGCGCTGAAGATTTACAAAAGTATCAGCGCCCCAACTCTGAAAAAGGCTTATTCGACACGATTAAATCTTTAGCAATAGAAGACCCTCAACATGTGCCACTGTACTATGTGATGGCACGATTCTGGATGCAGTTATTTGGGGACTCATTGGCAGTAGCACGAAGTTTGCCAGCCCTGGTTAGTCTACTGGCTTTTCCTACAATCTATTGGTTGTGTCTAGAACTATTTAAGTCACCCTTAACAGGCTGGATGGCGGTTGCATTAATTGCTGTCTCACCTTTTCACTTATTGTTTGCTCAAGAGTCGAGAGAGTATAGTCTATGGACAGTGGCCACATTACTCTCAAGCGCAGTTTTGTTATGGGCGAATCGAGTTGGCACTAGGAGAAGTTGGGGAGCTTATGCAGCGACAGTAGCGTTTGGGTTTTATTCACATTTATCTTTTGCGTTAGTGGCGATCGCGCATGGACTCTACATATTTATAGTTGGAAGATTTCGGTTCAGCAAAAATTTAATTGGTTATGTGCTGGCCTCTTTATTAGGGTTTTCGGCTTTTTTGCCTTGGCTACCTGTCGTTATTAACAGTGCCGATCGCCTACCCCAGTTACTAGCGAAAAACGGAGCAAAACCCTTATCATTTTTCCTGGAACGCTGGACGATTAATATTAGTTCTGTTTTTGTGGACATCAACTTTCCTCATCGAGGAAAACGCTTGCTGATGGCAGCAATTTTGATTTTAATTTTATATTCAATCTACTTTCTAGGACAAAAAGCTACAAGGAAAGCTTTCTTATTTGTGCTTCTACTCATCGGTGTGACAGCGGTATTTCTAATAGCACCAGATTTTATCAATCAATCTTTTAGATCGATTACTAGTCGTTACATGATTCCTTGTTATTTGGGGATTCAAATAGCAGTTGCTCATCTATTTGCGACTCAAATTACTTCTGTCTCTAGTTCTATGACTGGTTCAATGCAGAGGCAGAAATTATGGCGATTAGGGCTGGCCGCGTTGCTGTCAGGTGGGGTTCTATCTTGTATCCTGATTGCTCAGTCGGAAACTTGGTGGAATAAGGGATCTAGCTATCATAATCCGCAGATTGCCAGAATTCTAAATCAAGCTAGTCAACCCCTGGTCATTAGCAACGCTAGAACTGGGGAAATTCTGTCGTTGAGCCATTTACTGGCTCCAGAAGTGCGACTCAGAATCCAACCTGCTTGCCACACTTGTAGCTCCAATTCTCTGGTATCCGACCCCAACCGTCTACTGAGTATTCCTGAAGGCTTTAGAAGTGTGTTCCTGTTCAAACCTTCGAAAAAGTTACGGAATATTTTTGAGGAAAAGTACAAGCTGGAGTCTATTCATAAAAGTAACGATCTGTGGCGATTGGAAAAAATTTGAACTCAGGTGGAGCGATACTGCTCTGCCTTCGTACAATTTGTCGTTATTCCAACAAAAAGAGCGGGAGTGGTAACTGTTTCTAGGACAGCCTTTCACTCCCGCTCTCCTCACCCTGGTAATAAGGGTGAACCGAATTACATCCCAATCGCTGTAGGGAATTTGTGATTCAGGCTCAGCTCTTTAACTTGAGTAAGCGTCCATTGGTAAGCAAGAGCAAACCAAGTTGCGATCGCCGTAGGCATTATCAATTCGGGCGACAGCGGGCCAGAACTTGTTTTCGCGGGTCCAAGTGGTGGGGTAAGCGCCTTGTTCGCGAGGATAAGGTTTGTCCCATTCTGCCGTCATTAGGGCAGCCGCCGTGTGAGGGGCATTCTTGAGCAGGTTGTTTTGTCGATCGACTTGACCCGCCTCAATTTCGGCAATTTCAGCTCGGATGGCAATCATGGCATCACAGAAGCGATCGAGTTCTTGCTTCGACTCACTCTCGGTTGGCTCCACCATGATTGTGCCTGGGACTGGCCAAGAGACAGTCGGTGGGTGGAAGCCATAATCAATCAAGCGTTTGGCAATGTCATCAACTTCAATGTCAGCCGTTCTCTTGAACTGCCGCAAATCCAAAATGCACTCGTGAGCCACCAAGCCGTTTTTGCCTTTGTACAGTCCTGGGTAGTAAGGCTCTAAGCGTTTGGCAATGTAGTTGGCATTGAGAATGGCAACTTGAGTCGCTTTGGTAAGACCAGTGCCGCCCATCAAGGCAATGTACATCCAAGAAATTGGCAGAATACTGGGGCTTCCCCAGGGCGCTGAGGCGATCGCCCCAATGCCTTGCTCGCTGCCAATCGGGACGATCGCATGTCCTGGCAAGAAGGGAACTAAATGCGGCATCACACCAATTGGTCCCATGCCAGGTCCGCCGCCGCCGTGGGGAATACAGAAGGTTTTGTGCAAGTTTAGGTGACAAACATCGGCCCCATAGTCACCCGGACGACACAGGCCAACTTGAGCGTTCATGTTGGCTCCATCCAAATAAACCTGCCCGCCGCTGGCATGGACGATCGCGCAGATTTCTCGAATCGATTCTTCAAATACTCCGTGAGTGGAGGGGTAAGTGACCATGAGCGCAGCTAAGTTTTCTTGATGCTGCTCTGCCTTGGCTTTGAGGTCAGCTACATCAATGTTGCCATCGCGATCGCAAGCCACCGGAACCACTTTCATCCCTGCCATCACCGCACTGGCGGGGTTGGTGCCATGCGCCGACTGCGGAATCAAGCAAATATGACGGTGAAAATCGCCGCGTTGCTCGTGATATTGGCGAATTACCAGTAACCCCGCATATTCTCCTTGCGAGCCCGCATTGGGTTGCAGCGAAATGCGTGCGAAGCCTGTAATTTCGGCTAACCATTGCTCCAACTGTTGGAAAAGAGTTTGATAGCCCTGGGTTTGCTCTAGCGGCGCGAAGGGATGAATCTGACCAAACTCAGGCCAAGTCACGGGGATCATTTCTGCCGTGGCATTCAGCTTCATCGTGCAGGAACCGAGAGGGATCATGGCTGTGGTCAGCGACAAATCCTTGGCTTGCAAGCGATAGATGTAGCGCAGCAGCTCAGTTTCGGAATGGTATTGGCTGAAAACTGGGTGGGCGAGATAGGTGCTAGTACGAGCAAAGCGATCGCTGAATTCAACCTTGGCTTCTATGGCCAACTCTTCCGGGGTGAAGTGAGGAGTTTGGTCGCCTGCAAAAACTTTGAATAGCGCCAGCAAATCATCGGCTGATGTTGTCTCATCTAGAGAAACACCGATGGTATGAACATCAATCAGACGTAAATTGATTCGATGGGCGCTGGCCCGTTCCACAATGTCTAAGGCTCGTTTTTCGGCTATATCCACACGTAAGGTATCGAAATAGGGTGCTGAACCCAGTTGATACCCTAACCGACTCAATCCTTCTGCCAGAGTCACGGTTAAGTGATGAATGCGTTGAGCAATGCGCTGCAAGCCACTAGGACCATGATAAACAGCGTACATACTAGCAATGACTGCCAGCAGCACCTGGGCCGTACAGATGTTGCTGGTGGCTTTATCTCGCCGGATGTGCTGCTCTCGTGTTTGTAGCGCTAAGCGTAAAGCAGGCTGACCTTGAGCATCCTTGGAAACCCCTACCAATCGCCCAGGAATTTGCCGCTTATAAGTGTCTTTGGTAGCGAAGTAAGCAGCGTGCGGCCCGCCGTAACCCAGAGGTACGCCAAAGCGTTGGGTACTCCCCACCACAATGTCTGCCCCAAATTCTCCTGGTGGCTTGAGGAGCGTCAAGCTGAGGAGATCCGCTGCGACAGTTACTAAGGCTTTAGCTTGGTGGGCGCGCTGAACAAAGTCCTGGTAATCGTAAATTGCGCCATCGGTGGCAGGGTATTGCAGGAGTGCCCCAAAAATCGGCTGGTCGAAGGCGAAGGTTTGATGGTTGCCTACCAAAATTTCAATGCCTAGCGCCCGCGCCCTTGTCTTCACGACTTCGATAGTTTGGGGATGGCAAGCCTCTGACACCCAAAATGCCTGCTCATCTCCCTTCGCTAGCCCGTAGCTCATCGTCATTGCTTCTGCGGCTGCCGTGCCTTCATCCAGCAGTGAAGCGTTAGCAATCTCCATACCTGTTAGGTCAATCACCATCGTTTGGAAGTTGAGCAGAGCTTCCAGGCGACCTTGAGCAATTTCCGGTTGGTAAGGAGTGTACTGGGTATACCAGCCGGGATTTTCGAGAATGTTGCGCTGAATTACAGGCGGGGTAATGCAGCCGTAGTAGCCCATGCCAATAAACGAGCGAAATACTTGATTTTCTGAGGCGATCGCTTTTAGCTCTTGCAGCAATTCATATTCACTGCGTCCCTCCTCGAGTTGCAGCGGTTGCTGGAGTCGAATTCCTGGGGGTACAGCTTTGTCAATCAGGGCTTCTAAGCTAGAAAAACCCAATTCAGAAAGCATTTGATCCACTTCCGCCGCGCTGGGGCCAAGATGGCGATCGACAAATTCGTCTGTTAGGGGTAGTCCCCCCTGAATTTGGGTAGGCTGAGCCGCGTGAGCACCACCATTGGTTCTTGGCATCTGAGATCCATTTACGGTTGCTTTAGAAACGGTCACGGGGTCGATCGCGGCTAGGGGGTCAGATTTAGAATGGCTCAATCCAGTTGCACCTTGCTCGTAGGTAGAAGGCTCGGACATGAAAGACTCTGGCATGGAACGTAGGGACACAAGAAGGTCATTTCTGACCATTTTGCAATAGTTTGCAATGGATAGTTGACCCTGATTTCACCAGAGTGAGCTTGTGTCTCTTCTATTCTTGCTCAGCAAACTTGACTATGCAGCGTCCAGAAGCGATCGCTTCTGCCAAGCCTTCAGAAGTCTTCCAATAAATTATGCGCCTTCGACTTGTTGGCGATATTCTTCAGCCGTTAGGACTTCATCTAGTTCTTCCGACTCATCAATCCGAATCTTCAGCAGCCAACCTTCACCGTAGGGATCTTCTGCAACTTGTTCCGGCGCATCCACCATTGTTGTGTTGCGCTCAATTACAGTCCCTGTCACCGGCGCATTGAGATCTTCAACAGCCTTGACTGACTCAACCGTACCAAAGGTCTCTCCCTTGACTAGCTTGTCACCAATCTCAGGTAGTTCTAGAAATACAATGTCACCCAGTTGATCGACGGCAAAGGCGCTAATCCCAATCGTAGCGATATCGCCATCTAAACGCACGTACTCATGGCTGTCTAGGTACTTTAGATCATCAGGATATTCAAAGGCCATACCAATTCCTCACCGGATACGTCACTACACTTCCAATAAGCTTGCAAGATTTAGTCGGTTCTGACAATGTCTTGGAGTCTATTTGGGCATAGTAGGAATTATTCTGCGGGTCTTATCGTCTTGCATCTCTTCACGTTAGTCCTCAATGAAGTCAAAAACACTCAAACGGCTGGTATTGGGTGAGTTTTCAGTTAAGCGCTTCGTCCGCTCCACCCTGTTGATCTATGCGGTTCTATGCTTTTACGCCTTCTTTTTGACCGATCGCCAAATTTTTCAACCGCAACCCACTAGCTACCAGGATACTCAAACGACTCTGAAGCTGAAAACCGCCGATAGTGCCTTAATTTCAGCGATTTATCTGCCCAATCCTCAGGCCCAGTACACCATTCTCTACAGTCATGGCAACGCCGAAGATTTAGGGGATATTGAGGCAACGCTGACCACGATTCACGAAGCTGGTTTTGCCGTGTTTGCTTACGATTACCGAGGCTATGGCACCAGCCAAGGTCAGCCTTCCGAGCAACATGCTTACCAAGATGCCGATGCTGCCTATACCTATCTGACCCAAAAGCTCAAAGTCCCAGCGAATCGGGTTATTGCTTTAGGTCGCTCAGTTGGAGGTGGTGTTGCCGTTGATTTAGCGGCTCGTAAACCTGTGGCTGGCTTGATTGTGGAAAGTTCTTTTGTCACTGCTTTCCGCGTGGTTACTCGCGTTCCAATTGTCCCGTTCGACAAACTTGCCAATATTGCCAAAATTCGCCGCATCCAATGCCCAATTTTGATTGTGCATGGCACTGCCGATGAAATCATCCCGTTTCAGCATGGAGAGCAGCTATTTCAGGCAGCGCGCCCTCCTAAGCAAAGTTTTTGGGTCGAGGATGCTAACCATGACGACCTAGTAGAGGTGGCTGGCCCGAGATATGCCCAGCAGTTACAAGCATTTTCTCAACTAGTAAAAAATTCGGAGGCAACATCCAAGTAGGAGAAAGCGATCGCTCCCCAGTCCTGAGTTAAGAGAAGCGATCGCCCTGATTCTTAAATGTTTGGGGCCAGTTAGACCGTAATCGCTGAGTCAGTCTGAGCGGCTCCCACGGCACCGGAGTAAACCAAACCTCGATGGGTATCAAGAGTCAGGATGGCACCATCCCGAATAATTTCGGTCGCATTCTTAACTCCGACAATTACGGGTACACCTAAGCGTAAACCAATCACTGCGGCGTGGCTGGTCAAACTATCGTCTTCAGTGATGATCCCAGCGGCTTTGCGAATCATTTCAACATAATCAACACTGGTGCAGGAAGTAACTAAAATGTCGCCCGGATTGAAGTTGCTGACTTCATTACTCGCGTGAGCTACTCGTGCCCGCCCACTAACTGAGCCTTGACCAATACCGATCCCTTTGCCCAAGACAGCCGTTACCACTTCCACCTTAATTAGGTCGGTGGAACCAGATACCCCTTGCAGGGTACCAGCAGTCATAACTACCAAATTACCTTCAGAGAGCAGCTCTTTCTCTTGAGCGACGTTGAGCGCGGCCTGGAAGGTTTGCCCAGTAGAAGGCAAATCCAGAACTAGCAGGGGTTTGACGCCCCAAACTAGTTGCAACTGTCGTGCCACATCGACATGAGGGGTAACGGCCAAAATGGGGGTATGAGGCCGAAATTTAGAAACGTTGCGAGCTGTGGCTCCCGTTTTGGTCAGCGTCATAATCGCAGAGGCATTTAGCTGTTCGGCAATGCGAGCAACTGCTTGGCTAATCGCATTGGGGATCGATCGCCCGTCACTGTCGAGGTTGCGGCGAATCTGCTCTTGCTCGGTACGAATCGCAATCCGGGCCATCGTTGCCACTGCTTCAATGGCATACTTACCAACTGCGGTTTCGTTCGACAACATAACGGCATCTGTACCATCCAGAATGGCGTTGGCTACGTCCGAAATCTCAGCGCGAGTGGGACGTGGATTGTTCACCATGCTGTCTAGCATCTGGGTAGCGGTGATCACCGGAATACCCAACCGATTCGCTGTGGCAATCAGCCGCTTTTGCAAAATGGGGACATCTTCGGCAGGTAGCTCTACGCCCAAATCACCCCGCGCCACCATCACGCCATCACAGAGGCAAAGAACATCTTCCATCTGCTCAATGGCTTCGTGCTTCTCAATCTTGGCGATTACCGGGACTTGCTTACCTGCGTTGGAAATTAATTCTTTGATCTCCAACACATCCTGGGGATTGCGGACAAAACTGAGGGCGATCCAATCAACTCCTTGATCAAGCCCAAACATCAAATCTTTCCGGTCTTTATCGGTCAATGCCTTGATCGACAGATAAACTCCTGGAAAATTAACGCCCTTGTTGTTGGAAAGGACGCCACCGACTACAACTTCGCAATGCAATTCTTTGCGATCGCGGTCTACTTTCTCGACTCGCATTTCCACTTTGCCGTCGTCGAGCAAAATAGTAGCCCCTTCAGGCACTTCCTCGGCTAGCGGCTCATACGTCACAGAGCTGATTTCATGGGTGCCAGGAACAGCGTGACTAGTCAATGTGAAGCGATCGCCACGCTTGAGAGTAATAGAACCGTCTTCAAAGCGGCCTAAACGAATTTTGGGTCCTTGGAGATCTTGCAAAATTCCGACAGGTTGATTCAGCTCAAAAGAAATCTGCCGAATCAGCCGAATGCTGCGTTGATGATCTTCATGCGTCCCATGAGAAAAGTTAAGACGCAGAGTGGTTGCACCCGCTTCAATCAGGGCGCGTAGAACTTCTGGGCTACTAGTGGCGGGGCCAATCGTTGCGACGATTTTTGTCCGACGCGGAGAGTTACGCAGTTGCATGGATTCCAAGAAGGTAAAAATAGACTGAAGGAGACCCTACCGCTGATGTCCTCAGGATACTGGCTTAGCGGTGACTTGCTGCACTTTCCAGCCTAGGCATGGAATGAAATCCCGAAGTGAGGTGCAACAAGAAAATAACTCTAAACTATCAATAGTCGCATGCGTTGATAGCAAAGAGTTAACGGTTGAGAAAAATGCTGTTGCCTCTTGGCAAGGCGGCAACAGGGATACTACCACGTTTGGCTAGTCCCTTTTGCAAAACCTGCAAGGGCAAGCGACAGAATCTTTAGGTGCCTTCAGTCTTTATGGTGCGTTCCATCGGGTTTAGTAGGTTAGCTGTTCGGTGCGCTAAAAATACTAATTTGCAAAACCCACCCTGTTTTAATTTTTACCTAACGAAAATTGGCTGGATTGAGGCGAGGATTGTTGCGAGTAGACATACCTTGACCTAGCTTGCTGCCTGTTCCACCATCAGCGGGATCAAGGAAGGGCCGCAAGTTGATGTTGCTAGAGCGCTCCTGCCGCCTGCCTAGAAGCGAGACACCTAAGTTCGCCAATTCGTCCAGCTTGTCACCCCCTCGGCTACTGCCGCTTATAGAACTATTGCCTACACGACTACTACCTACAAACGTATTAGCTGCTTGAGTTTGTTGGCCGCTGTCAGCAATCGTCAAGTTTTGGAAGACGCGATCGCGAGTCGTCAGCGGGTCTTGATTTGGCGGGACTGTCAGAACGATGCGACAAGTTGAATTTTTCTCGGTGGTAACACAAACTGTGTTGTAGTTATTTTCCACCGCTGTTCGCATTTCCTGTAGGCCATCAGGACGGTAGAGCTCTAAGCGACGGCTGATTTCTTGACAACGAGCTTGAGGAGTCCAACCACCGCCTAGTTGGCTGGGTGTCGCCCAGGGATAAGATTCGCTAGGACGGCTCTCTGGGTGATAAACCACCGTGTACTGGCCGTTGAGCATTTCACAAGTAAAGCGGGGTCTATTTGCCACGCTAGTTTGAGTAGAGCCGCTACTTGGGTTTGTCGTAGGTGTGGACTCCGAATTTTCAGGCTCTGTTTGTACTTGAATATCCTTTGATGCTGATCCGGAACTGGTAGGTGTGGCAGCGATCGCACTACCAGTCATCCCTGCGAACAACCCACCACCTAAGAACACCACAGCTCCTGTAGCCAAACTTGTAGCCTTAAAAGTAAGAAACGTTAGCTTGAAACGACCTTGAGAATTACCTTGAGATTGCAATAACACCATAATCAAAGCCTCTTCAGAGTGAATGACAACTAATCACCGCAACACCACCCCTGATGTAACAAAGTCCTGATGCACCTGATGCGACAGAGCACTCCTACAACCCTGATAACATTCAGACCTAGCATTTACATCGGAAGATCCGCCGACCTAGGAGGGTGATTTCACCGAGGCTTCATTGAAGTTGGGTTTCTGCTGAAGTGTTTAAAGCTGAGGTTGTCAGGCAACGTCCGTGAACTTCTGAGGTTAAATTGCTCTTGTTACTCTAAAATTGGCTCAAATTATTTAATTTGACGCTACTGTTAGCGCAGCTCTGATTAGATGAGCTAGTTTCACAAAACTTTATTATTAGGCATTCGTATCGTATACTACGCGAGGATGACCAACAAGGAGTATTGATAACGATGTCGGAGGCAGTAAAGCCCCTGACAGTGCCGAAGGAGTTAATGGGTCCTCCGGGTCAATTTAACCCGACGCTGCTAATGTTCCTGGCAGCGGTAGCCATAGAAATCCTGTCGATACTGGGTTACTGGTGTTGGGAATGGCTTGACTGGTGCTGCTTTAGCATGACTGTCATTGCTCTACATATGGTGGGAACTGTGATTCATGATGCATCCCACAATGTGGCACATCGCAATCGCATCATCAATGCCGTCATGGGACATGGCAGTGCCTTAATGCTGGGTTTTTCTTTCCCAGTCTTCACGCGCGTGCACATGCAGCACCATGCCAATGTGAATGATCCAGACAACGACCCCGATCACTTTGTTTCGACCGGGGGGCCGCTCTGGTTTATTGCGGCTCGTTTCATGTACCACGAAATTTTCTTTTTCCGCCGTCGGCTATGGCGGAAGTCCGAGTTATTGGAGTGGTTTCTCGCTCGCCTAGCCGTCGGTGCTCTAATTTACACAGCCTGCCAGCACGACTTTCTGGGCTACATTTTCAATTTTTGGTTTGTGCCTCTGGCAGTTGTAGGCTTAGCTCTGGGCTTATTCTTTGACTATTTGCCCCACCGACCTTTTCAGGAGCGCGATCGCTGGAAGAACGCTAGAGTCTACCCCAACCGGATTCTGAACCTGCTGATTATGGGTCAGAACTACCATCTGATCCATCATCTGTGGCCTTCTATTCCCTGGTACAACTATCAGCCTGCTTACTATGCCACTCAGCCTTTGTTAGACGCTAAGGGTTGCCACCAATCGCTGGGTTTATCAGAGACTAAAGACTTTTGGCACTTTGTGTACGATGTCTTCCTAGGCATTCGTTTTCATCGCCCGCGATCGCTGGAGTCTTCAGAGGTAAACACTCCTATAAGCCAAGCTAGCCCAGCCAACAGTAGCTTAGAGGTAGCTCAGGGCTTGGAAGTTCACAGTTAACCAGTCCAGTTAAACCCGGCTTAAACCACTAAAAAAGGGAGCAAGACTTAACTCTGCTCCCTTTTTTAGTGATTGAACTTAGTTAACGATGAGACTTAACGACGGGCGCTGCCAAGCCTGTTTGAGCCAAGATCCAATCGGGTCTTAAGCTCTTGGCTTGACGCAGATAGGGGTGATAGATTTCGACGTGTGGATTCGGAGTGTTGAAATGAATCAGGAAGCGAATGCAACGCTCTAAACTGCCTTCAACGTGCATTTGTTGCACATCTAGCAAAGGAACGTTCTGCCAACGGGGACGATCACGCGCTACTGAAGCCGGAAAGATGGCGTCCAAGTCGCGGGTAACTGAGAACGTCGCACTGATAATTTCTTCTGGATCGAGTTGATTATGAGCTTCTAGCTCATCTAACAGCTCAGCGACTGCTTCTCGAATTGCCTCAGCCGTATTTTCTGAGGCAGTTGTTGCACCACGAATTGCCCGAACTCTCCATTCCACGCCATCATCCTCCGTCATGTGATTAAACTAAGGTTCATCAAGTTGAATTTTTATGGCTCAGATTATCTAACCTGAGCGATCGCAACGATAACTGAAAATCTTGACAATGCGAGCCAATGTTAACAAAATCTAGGATTTTCAAGGCTTTAAATTGTCAATTGTGGGCAAGTGGTTCGCTAAGGTCGGTAAAGCCACAGAGGTAGACCACTGGTAGACAATTCAAACTCCATCCAATCGAGACCAGTCCTGACTCCTGAGCGAGTTTGACTAGTACTAGGAACAACACGACTCCAGAAGGGTTTGCGTTCTTCCAAGTTATAACAGCGGGTTTTTTCTGGATCGAGACCTGCAAGTTCTGCCGCCCAGCGACGAGCATCTTCTTCGGTGCCTAAGCGATCTACAAGCCCTAGTTCTTGGGCTTGCTCACCTGTGAAAACTCTCCCATCTGCAAAGCTTTTAACTGTATCCACCGCTAATTTGCGGGCATCAGCAACAGTCTGCACAAACTGTAGGTAGCTTGTGTCAATCAACGATTGCAAAATATGGGCTTCCGGCTCTGTCAGCTCTCGGTCAAAAGCCAAAATATCTTTGTAGGGACCAGATTTAATTACTTTGAAGGAAACGCCTACTTTTTCTAGAAGACGTTCTAAGTTATTGCCCCGCAGAATTACCCCAATGCTGCCAGTGATGGTACCCGGATTGGCGACAATGTAATTTGCGCCCATGCCGATGTAAACGCCACCTGATGCAGAAATATTGCCGAAGCTGGCAACAATTTTGATTTTTTCGCTCAGGCGTTTGAGGGCGCTGTAGATTTCTTGGGAGTCTCCGACAGTGCCACCAGGGCTATCAATTCGTAGGAGCAGAGCGGGAAATTCTCTTTCTTCTACGGTTTTGAGAGCTTCTAAAACTCGCTTGCGTGTCGCTCCTGCGATCGCCCCTGAGACTTCAATGCGAGCAATTTGTTTTCGAGACCGAGGCTTGAAAGGCCAAATCATGAGTAATTGAGAACCAGTACGAAATGATGTCAGTCAATTTTGAGGCGGAGACCGACTCAGACTGGTATGACAGCCCAAGTTTTCAGCTTTCCTCAAGGAGCTGAAGCTGACCAGCAGGTTAAAAGTATTGCACTGTTAGCTGGAGCGGTCTGACTCCTAGTGTGCCTTAATTCTTAGACGATTGGATTGAAAGTATTGGGGTTGCTACTGCTGAGACACTAGGGCTCTGCTGGATACAGAAACCTGATCGGTTGCCCAGAATCAGCCGTTTGCTCAAACTTCGGCACCACACTTATAAAACGAGACAGTAGTAAAACGAGTATGTTTAAATTAAGTTACTTAACATAACTATACGACTCAGTACAATTAATAAGGCAGTACTGCAAGCTGTAGCTCAGTTTTCTCAATCACTCAGCATCCTAGATGAGATTAGGATGCGGGCCTAAGGTTTAGTATTTGGCACCGCCCAGTCCTTCCCGGAGTTATTGCATGCACCTAAGACTCTCTGAATCAAAGTTACCCGTAGCACCACTCCTCTTGATTGCGCCCTTTTTTCTCTGGGGCACGGCGATGGTAGCGATGAAAGGAGTCATTCCGCAGACTACCCCTATGTTTTTAGCAGGGGTGCGCTTGGTGCCTGCGGGGATGATGATTTTAGTGGTCGCAGCGATGATGCGACGACCGCAACCACGGGGTTGGGCGGCTTGGCTAGGAATTCTGAGTTTTGCCTTGGTGGATGGCGCTTTATTTCAAGGCTTTTTAGCAGAAGGATTGACCCGAACCAGTGCGGGTTTAGGGTCAGTCATGATTGACTCTCAACCGTTGGCTGTGGCTCTGCTGGCCTGTTGGCTGTTTGGCGAACACATTGGCTTGTGGGGTTGGCTCGGTTTAGGCTTAGGCGTGCTGGGTATTAGCTTGCTAGGGCTACCCGATGAATGGATTTGGGGGTTACTGCAAGGGCATTTTGCGATCGCATCCTTACCTTCAGCCTCAGAACTATTACACCAGCTGTTTCAGAATGGCGAATGGTTGATGCTTTTAGCGGCTCTGTCTATGGCCGTAGGCACCGTCATGGCTCGCTTAGTCTTTCGCTATGCTGATCCAGTCACAGCTACTGGGTGGCATATGATATTGGGAGGTCTGCCACTTTTTGCGTTTTCATCGCTGTGGGAGTCCGAGCAGTGGGTGCATCTTGACTTTTCTGGGTGGATGGCATTGAGCTACTCCACTGTCTTTGGTAGTGCGATCGCTTATGGCTTGTTCTTTTACTTTGCCTCTAGCGGTAGCCTAACTAGCTTGAGCGCTTTGACATTTCTGACACCTGTGTTTGCCTTACTGTTTGGTAATTTATTTCTGGCAGAAGTCCTCAGCCCTTTGCAGTGGTTTGGGGTGGGTCTGACCTTGGTTAGCATTTATCTGATCAATCAGCGTGAGGCGATCGCCCGGAAGCTTCAGGGTACTACTGCATCAGAACCGATGTCTCTTCTTGAGGAAACTGCCGCTCCAACTGTAGAACTATTACCTCAATCTGGCGGTAATATCAGCAATGTTACGAGGGTGCCTCTACAAAGGAACGACGCAGAATCTAAAATTTTGCAGTAATAGTGCGACTAACCCAGGTTATTTATAGATCATGTTCTGTTTTTAGAAGGCTTTTTGATTCCGTAAAACTAAGGAATCTTTTGAAGGCCTATGAGAGTCAAAGCCGCTATGTTAATTTGCAACGATCGCACTCTCGCCGCTTGCCCTGGTTGTAGTCTTTAAGCCTTGGGTTTATTTATGACGCTCTACCGCTCCACTTTACTCCTGCTTACCTGTGTCACTTTCCTCGGTGTCATCCCTGAGCCAGCAAGGAGTTACACGGGAGTCCGCTCTAGGGCATCTGCACCTGAGGCTCCTAGCCCTCTCTTACTCGCCAGCTCACTTAACTTAGCCCAATCCCCACCTATCGAGGGTGCTTCAGCCAGTGCATCCACAACTGCTAGCTCGTCGCCTAGCAGCATTACGCCTGGCACAACGCTGCAACCTGGTGCTCAAGGACCAGCGGTGAAACAGTTGCAAACCACCCTGAAGCTTTTAGGCTACTTTGATGGCGCTGCCGATGGAACTTACAGCCCGAGTACTGAGACTGCTGTTTTAAATTTTCAAAAAGCAATTGGTCTCAGTCCAGATGGGGTTGCAGGTCCAAGCACGCTCTCTCGCCTACAAGAGTTACAGAGCGCTAAAACTGAGGCTCCGAAACCAACTCCAACCCCCGCTCAAGAGGCTAAATCTGCTGGACCGCAACGGAGTTGGTTAGGTTGGTTGGTGGGTGTAATCGCGATCGCAGCCATTGGAACTGGAATTTTATATTCACTGCTAAGGGCGAGCGGCCAGTCGAAACAACCGAAGACTTTAGCAAGTCGTAATTCTTCCACTCCTAGCTTACCTGGAGCAGACACTAATCCTGTAGAGCCGTCAGTTTCTAATCCTCATACTCCTGCCGTGGAGGTGAGCAGCAATGGCCACAGTGTTCCAGCGATCGCGGTTGATGGCAAGCAGTCAGAGGCATTTAGTGAAACCTCTAATTCCGAGTCGTTGCCTGTCCGAGAAACTACACGACTAGCCAAAATCAATATTGTTGATGAACTAGTTAAGGATCTACGCAGCCCAGATCCTGCTAAGCGGCGGAAGGCCATTTGGGAACTGGGGCAACGGGGTGATACTCAGGCAGTACAGCCGTTAGTCGACTTAATGATTGACTCTGACTCTAAGCAACGCAGCTTAATTTTGGCTTCCTTGTCGGAGATTGGCGTACGGACCCTGAAGCCGATGAATCGAGCTTTAGCGATTTCCTTGCAAGATGAAAATCCAGAAGTACGGAAAAATGCGATCCGCGACATCACCCGGATTTATGATCTGGTCGGCCAAATTAGCCAACTGCTGCGTCATGCGACAGAAGATCCGGATACAGAAGTACAAGAGACAGCACGTTGGGCACTCAATCAAGTGAACCGGATTAAGACGATTGCGAATGTGGAGAACGTCCCAGCGCTGAAAAATTCTGTGAGTCCACCAGAAAGCTTACCTGAGAGTCTCTCCGATCCCTAAAAACTTTCTTGACCCTGTGGTTGGTCAGGATTAATTTGTTCTTCTCATCAATACTCAATGGGTGCAATTACTTCCCTAGATAGTCCACTCAAACTTTTGTTTGTTTCTACTTCCGTGGGGCCTTTAGGGTCTGGCTTAGGCGGTGGGGTTGAGCTAACGTTGCACAACATTGCTCAAGAACTGATGAGCCGGGGCCACTCGTTGCAGATTCTTGCCCCTACAGGTTCTAGCTTGCGGACGCTGCCAATCATCGAAATTGCCGGAGAGTGGCAGACCACTGCTCAAACTCAGTTGAGAACTGACCCCATCGTGATGCCAGGTGCAGCAGTGCTGGCCAATATGTGGGATTATGCTCGTCGAGTTGCGCCAGATTACGACTTGTTGGTGAATTTTGCCTACGATTGGCTGCCCTTTTACTTAACTCCGTTTTTTCCACGTCCGATCGCGCATTTGGTGAGTATGGGTTCGCTTACTGATGCGATGGACCAAATTATTGAACAAATAGCAAGGCAATTTCCTCGCACGATCGGAGTACACAGCCAAGCTCAAGCAGCCACGTTTTCCTTTGCAAGCCACTGTCGTTGTTTGGGTAATGGATTTGATTTGTCTCTGTATCAATTCTGTGGAGAACCCCAGCCTTGGCTAGGGTGGGTTGGGCGAATTGCCCCCGAAAAAGGTTTGGAAGATGCGATCGCGGCGGCTCAGGAGACAGGTATGCCACTGAAAATATTGGGTGCGATGCAAGATGCTGCTTATTGGCAACAACTTTGTCAAAGCTATCCCAAGGCTCCAGTTGAGTACTTGGGTTTCCTCCCCACTATTGAGTTGCAGCAAGTATTACGGCAATGTCGTGCCTTGTTAGTCACACCCCGCTGGGTAGAGGCATTTGGCAATGTGGCGATCGAGGCTTTAGCCTGTGGCGTTCCGGTGATTGCCTATCGACGGGGTGGGCCAGCGGAAATCGTGAAAGATGGCAAGACGGGTTGGCTAGTAGAACCCGATAGTGTGCCTGGTTTAGTGGCGGCGATCGCCAAAATTGACCAAATCGATCGGGCGGCTTGTCGCCAACAAGCTGAGGCAGAGTTTTCACAAGCAGCAATGGGCGATCGCATGGAAGAATGGTTTGCAGACATTCTGGGAATAACACTGAGGCCAGCATGAACTGCCAACTTCCACCGTTCCTCAAACCGGGCGATCGCTTGCGGGTGATTGCCCCTAGCGGCACCCTGCGAGAATTGAATGCCTTTCAGCAAGGGCTAGAAATTTGGCGATCGCGTGGCTATGAGGTAGAACTCACCCCTGGTTTTGATGCTCGGTGGGGATATTTGGCAGGGGATGATCTGAGCCGTCGCCAGCAGCTAGAAACGGCGCTGAAAGATTTGGATTGTAAAGGAATTCTCTGCGCCAGAGGGGGGTATGGGGGAGCGCGCCTGTTAGAAGATTGGCATTGGCCACCAACGCCACCTAAATGGCTGATTGGCTTCTCCGACATCACTAGCTTGCTCTGGAGTCTAAGCCAGCAAGAAGTTTCTGGGGTTCATGGCCCTTTGTTGACCACTTTAGCCGCTGAGCCAGATTGGTCTATTGAGCGTTTGTTTAGCTGGGTGGAGGGACGTAATTCCCTCGCTCCTTTATCAGGGCGAGGCTGGGGAGGCGGACAAGCCAGAGGCATTCTGCTGCCTGCCAATTTAACGGTTGCAACTCACTTGCTGCACACACCGCATCAACCGCAGTTGGCAGGTGTCATCTTAGCCTTTGAGGATGTTTCGGAAGCGCCCTACCGAATTGATCGGATGCTAACGCAATGGCGTTTAAGCGGGGCGTTTCAAGCAGTGCGGGCAATCGCGTTGGGGCGATTTAGTCAATGCCAACCCCCTGCTAATGTGCCCAGCTTTAGCGTCGAAGAGGTGTTGCGCGATCGCCTCAGCGACCTTAACATTCCCATTGTTTCTGACCTGCCCTTTGGTCACGATGGCCCTAATGCGGCATTGCCAGTCGGTAGACTCGTCACCTTAGACGGTGATCAAGGACAGTTAGAGTTTGAGTAAAGTTAGGGTTTGAGTCAAGACTGAGGCTAGCTGGACCGTCTAGAAGCTGGACATTAAGTGATTCACTACTCTAGTTTGCTGAGTGTCACTTTGTTGTTTAAGGGTGCTGCGGGCTTGACTTAGCACTACCTTGGCTTCCATGAACTTGCCCTGCTGAATCAACACTTGGCTCCAGCCTAGATAAGGAGCGGCTAACTGCGGATCAGCTTCAATTGCTTGACCAAAGGCAGCGATCGCTTCGGAATTTTTGCCTTGTTTTGCTAGTAAAGCTCCTTTGGCTGTGTAGGCTTCAGCGTAGTTCGGCTTGGTCTCAATGGCTTGCTCAAAAGCTGCTAGAGCTTCTGGCAATTGACCTGCGGCTCGTAACGAAAAGCCCTGCTCTAGCAGATCAGCTGCTTGAAGTTTGCTGGCAGGCGCTTTGTTGGCAATCCCAAAGCCGTAAGCAGAGGCGGCGATCGCTGCGGTTAAACCAATGGCGATCGGAAACTTAAACCACCATGAATTAGAAACTGGCATTGCTTTTACTCAGTGTTTTTGCGCTTAGTTATGTTAAAAAAATTACTTAAGATGCCCCTTGGCCGTAATTTGACTCTATCAAAGCCAGAAACACTGAAGAGACCCAAGAACCAATCTTTTTGGAGTCTTTATAGACAGAGGAGTAAAAGCATTAAAAGCATCAAGGAAGTGTAATCTAACCAAGATTCGGCCTCTGTACACTGAGCTGATAAGTTATCTATAACCCGGTTTTGGCACTGGGTAAACCCAAGACCCGCTTTCGCGAAATAGTTGGGTTAACGAATCGAAAATTGTTGTAAACCTACAAGTAACAAAAAACCTGCCTGATACTAGAACCAGACAGGTTATTGAGTTGGTTAACGAATCGATTAACGAGTTCTATTCGGCGGTTTCGGTTTGCTCAGATAAACGTTGCAGCGAGATCCTAGCCGACTCGGAAACGTGAGGATGGCTGTCTTTCTCTAGAAACTTCAAAGCTGAGACACTTTTAGGACTTGGGAGATGACCTAACGCTTCAGCGAGGCGTTGGCGAACTAGCCAGTCTTCGGATTGAGCAAACCGCAGAATCTTGTCTACTGCCTCTACGGCTTTAATTTCACCTAGGGCCGCGATCGCCGCTTGTTGCACCACAATCTCATGGCTATCTAGCGCCTGAACCAACACATCATAAGCTCGGTGATCCTTCAAATTGCCTAGAGAGACCGCTGCACTGAAACGCACGAGCCAATCTGTATCTTCATAAAAAGCACGAGACAGCGGCTCCAATGCCCGAGGATCGGCTAAATAACCTAAGGCTCCAGCCGCATCAGCCCGAATGCCATAATCTGGGTCGTTTTCTAGCAGGCGGATCAAGATGGGGTAGCACTCTTCAGTGGGCTTGATGCCTAAGGCAAACACGGCCATTGAGCGAATTTGTAAGTTTTCATCGTCCAGCACTTTTTTAATCAGGGGTACTGCGTCAGCCGCTGAAACTCCCCGCAAAGAAGCCAAAGCCAACATGCGATCGCGTGAGTTTTCGCTTTCTAGCTGGCTGGCAATTTGTTCTAGATGAGAATGAGTCATATACTTTAATCTTGCTATATTACAAATTTTTACACTTTCTCCCTTGCTTAAGGGAGTGTTGATTTCACTCCATCCAGTTAAACAAAAGTAGAAAATGCTGAAAAGCTTCTGAGGTAGTAGTTCGCAGAAACTTTAGAGGCCAACCATGACAATATTATCCGTATTAAGTTTTATAAAAAATATAAAAAATTGACTATAAAAACTTAAAAATTTCTTCAGTAATCAAAAAACTTGAGGCCACTAATAAAGATTGCCTCGCTTTTCCCAACTGCTGGAATTGGAAAGGCGAGGCAACGACATGAGCGGAGAGGGAACCAATATCGCTAGGGTCTTTGAGTTGCGATCGCTAAACGTGCTCCCGGAACGCGACGCAAGCTATCCATCACCTGCACAACTTGGCCATGCCTGACGTTTTCGTCTGCGTTCAAAACTACGATCGACTCTTGGCCAGAGGGAATCAGGTTGCGTACCCCTACCTCTAAAGCATCTAGTGGAATCGCTTGGCGGTTGAGGGCAATTTGGCCTTGCGGATCAATCGTGATTGTGATGCGAGTTGAGCTTTGGGCCTGAGCAGTTGCCGCTTTGGGAAGATTGACAGGTAACCCTTGAGAACTGGTCAGATAGAGCGATGAGAGGATGAAAAAGGTCAAAATGGCAAAGATTACATCGATCATCGGCACGATGTTAATCTGTGGCGGCACATCCGGTTCAGAGGGTAGACGCATCAGTTCCTCTCGCTGGTAACGACGTTAGAGCCATTGTAGCGGTGCTACCACGGTCTACGAGGCTTCGACTGCATCCGGGACTGCCTCTACAGTATGTCGGGGTTGGCCTGGTAAGGCGGCGATCATCGCATCTAACACTTTGGCCACTGGAATAATTTCTAGATCAATATCAGGAACGGTTTGCCCTTTAGGAATGATGGCGCGTTTAAATCCCAGTTTGGCGGCTTCCTTCAGGCGCAGCTCAATTTGCGAGACTGGGCGAATTTGCCCGCCTAAGCCTACTTCCCCAATTAAGACAGTTTTGGCATCGACGACGCGATCGCGGAAACTGGCAGCGACGGCAACAGCTACACCCAAATCAGCCGCAGGTTCACCGACATTGAGGCCACCCGATGAAGCCACATAAGCATCCAACTTAGAGAGGGGAATGCCGACCCGCTTTTCTAAAACTGCCAGAATTTGTAACAAGCGGTTGTACTCAATCCCTGTGGTGGAGCGGCGAGGAGAGCTATAGCTGGTGGGGCTAACCAGCGCTTGGAGTTCTACGACGATGGGACGGGTGCCTTCACACGCCACAATCGTAGCCGTGCCAGGCGCAACCTCTTCTCGATTGCCTAAAAACAGCTCGGATGGATTAGAAACTTCTGCTAATCCCCGATCGGCCATTTCAAAGACACCTAGCTCATGAGTTGCCCCAAAACGGTTTTTTACCGAGCGCAATAGGCGGTGGCTAGCAAAGCGATCGCCCTCAAAATACAGCACCGTATCAACTAAGTGCTCCAATACCTTAGGTCCCGCGATCGCCCCTTCTTTCGTGACGTGCCCCACAATAAACAGCGTAATGTGCTCGCGCTTAGCCACATGCATCAAAGCTGAGGTACATTCGCGCACCTGGGATACAGACCCAGGAGCAGAGCCTAAAGCTGAATAGTAGAGCGCTTGAATGCTATCAATCACTGCCACTGTCGGTTTTAAGGATTCCAACTCTGCCAGAACGGTTTCTAAATCTGTTTCTGGCAAAACATATAAGTTTGGCCCCGGATCTCCCGTCGCTGCAGCAGCTTCTTCCGCTGAACGTTGCTGCAACTGCACAGGAGGCTGCTTGCCAATGCCTAATCGGTGCGATCGCAGCTTCACTTGCTGCCCAGACTCCTCTGCACAAACATAGAGCACTCGATGCTGAGAACCGAGCTGATTAGCGACCTGTAGTAACAAGGTGGATTTACCAATCCCGGGATCTCCACCAATTAAGACCAGAGAGCCAGGTACAATCCCGCCCCCTAACACGCGATCTAACTCTGTATAGCCAGAAGAAACACGCGCTTGCGGATGATCAGAAATTTGTTCAAAGGTGAGAGATGAGCGAGCCTGCACAGATGTAGTTGAGGAGGCACGTTTTTTACCATTGAGGCGAGCGGTAGCAGTCAAACCAATCGGAGTGGCAGCAGCAGGGTTAGATTTAACGATCTGCTCTTCTAAAGAGTTCCAAGCATGACACGATGGGCACTTCCCAAAATACTGCGGGGATTCGGCAGCACATTGGTTGCAAACATAGTGGGATCGAGTTTTGGGCATTACTTAACTATTCTTAAATACTCTCAAAGACGGATTAATTGTTAAGAAAAACCGAAAGGCAATAATGATGAGAGTTTCAGCGGCATTCAACCGTCTAAATAGGGTACTATCTTAATGATAAAGTACTAAAAATTAACTATCAGAAATCCTACTTACAGGAGCGTTGGATAAGTTGGAAAATCACAAAGAAAAGATACTAGTAGTTGATGACGAAGCCAGTATCCGCCGCATCTTAGAAACTCGGCTTTCGATGATTGGCTATGATGTCGTCACGGCTGCTGATGGTGAAGAAGCTTTAGACACATTTCGCAATGCTTCACCTGATCTGGTTGTTTTAGATGTAATGATGCCGAAGCTAGATGGCTACGGTGTATGTCAGGAGCTTCGTAAGGAGTCCGATGTGCCGATCATTATGCTAACAGCCTTAGGTGATGTCGCCGATCGCATTACTGGGCTAGAGCTGGGCGCGGATGATTATGTGGTGAAGCCTTTCTCACCCAAAGAGTTAGAAGCTCGAATCCGCTCGGTGCTGCGTCGGGTAGAGAAGACAGGCACTTCAGGGATTCCTAGCTCTGGCGTGATCCACGTCAATGCTCTGCGCATTGATACCAACAAGCGCCAAGTTTACAAAGGTGACGAACGGATTCGGCTGACTGGGATGGAATTCAGTCTCTTGGAACTACTGGTGAGTCGTTCTGGAGAACCCTTCTCTCGCTCAGAAATTTTGCAGGAAGTTTGGGGCTACACACCTGAGCGCCACGTAGATACCAGGGTTGTAGATGTTCACATTTCTCGCCTGCGGGCCAAGTTGGAAGATGATCCCAGCAATCCTGAATTGATCCTGACTGCACGCGGTACTGGCTATCTATTCCAGCGGATTGTTGAGCCTGGTGCAGATGAGTAAGGCTCAGTTCATCGCTGTTGATCAGATCTAACTACGCCCGCTTACTTTTCTACTCTTTCCTGCTGCATCGGTTTCACTCACTGTGGCTGATTGGATGCGTACCAACTACTTTTCGGCTAGGCTCCAAGCAAGGGCTTAGCCGCCTGGTAAAGCAGTAAAGCGATCGCTCAGCCTTGACAGCTACAGCTTGAGTGGCATAATTTTGGCGAATCTTTGCACTTCCGCAAAATTTGTTGAAGTGACTGAGTAGACTGTTAGTAATTGAAGATGGCGTAGAAGCCATCTGATAAAATTTGTAAGGTTTCTATAACTTTGATCAATGGGACCAACTCGGGCACGGATCGCAATCGATGCTATGGGCGGGGACCACGCCCCTGCTGAAATAGTCGCTGGAGCGCTGCGAGCGCAAGAAGAACTCGGTATTGAAGCTTTGCTAGTGGGAGACCCTGACCAAATCCAGGCTTACCTCAAGCAACATAATAGCTCTGCTCATCTGGAAATCATTCCATCCGAAGGCACAATCGAGATGAATGAGGAGCCCCTAGGTGCCCTAAAGCGGAAGCCTAAGGCATCTATTAATGTGGCAATGGATTTGGTTAAGCAGAAGCGAGCTGACGCAGTGGTTTCTGCGGGGCACTCAGGAGCAGCAATGGCGGCAGCATTACTGCGCTTGGGGCGGTTGCGTGGCATTGATCGACCTGCGATCGGAGCTGTGTTGCCAACCCTAGTGGCTGGAAAGCCAGTGCTAATTCTGGATGTTGGTGCCAATGTTGATTGTCGCCCGAAGTTCTTAGAGCAGTTTGCTCAGATGGGTACTATCTACAGTCAGTATGTTCTGGGTGTTTCAACTCCCAAAGTTGGCTTGCTCAATATTGGTGAAGAACCTTGCAAGGGCAATGACCAAGCTGTTCGCACCCATCAAATGTTGCAAGATAACCCCAAAATCCCCTTTGTCGGCAACGCTGAGGGCCGCGATGTTCTATCAGGTCAGTTTGATGTGATCGTCTGCGATGGCTTCGTCGGTAATATTCTGCTGAAATTTGCTGAGGCAGTGGGTGAAGTTGCTTTGCAAATTCTGCGAGAGGAATTGCCGCAAGGTCTGAATGGCAAGTTGGGCGTCACGCTATTAAAGCCGAATCTGAAGCGCATTAAGCAGCGGATGGACCACGCAGAGCATGGGGGCGGTCTGCTTCTGGGTGTAGATGGTGTTTGCATTATCAGTCATGGTAGCTCTCAAGCGCCTTCTATCTTTAATGCGGTGCGACTAGCGAAGGAAGCTGTTGATCATCAAGTTTTAGATCGGATTCAGTCGTGTTATGGAAGAAAGACTGCCCCTGCAAGTGAGGGAGAGTAGTCGTGTTGCCATCTGGAATTGCGATTACTGGGAGTGGGTCAGCGGCTCCCAAAACTGTTTTAGATAATGCAGGGTTGAGCCAGGTCGTAGAAACCTCAGATGAGTGGATTGCCACTCGGACGGGAATTCGGGAACGAAAACTGGCTAGTCCACAAGTTTCTCTGGCGGCGATCGCGACTGAGGCGGCTCAAAACGCGATCGCCATGGCAGGAATTACAACGGCTGACCTCGACCTGATCATTCTGGCGACTTCGACTCCAGACGACTTGTTTGGCACCGCTAGCAAAATTCAAGCGGAACTGGGCGCTACCAAAGCAGTCGCTTTTGATTTGACTGCGGCTTGCTCTGGTTTCGTGTTTGGCTTGGTAACTGCGGCCCAATTTATTCGTACAGGCGTATACAAAAACGTCTTGTTGATTGGGGCCGATATGTTGTCCCGCTGGGTCGATTGGTCCGATCGCCGCACTTGTGTGCTGTTTGGGGATGGTGCGGGTGCGGTAGTCATTCAAGCCAATGAGAGCGATCGCCTGCTGGGATTTGAAATTTGCAGCGATGGCACCCAGAACAGTTCGCTCAATTTGAGTTGCCAACCTCAGCCTCAAGAACTCTTGCCTGGGGTGACAGTGGGTCTAGGCTCCTATCAACCTGTGACCATGAACGGGCAGGAAGTGTACCGCTTTGCAGTCAAGCGAGTTCCAGAAGTGATTGAAAAAGCGCTATATCGCTCAGAACTCAGCATTGATCGAATTGATTGGTTGCTATTGCATCAGGCGAATCAACGCATTCTTGATGCCGTGTCCCAACGGTTAAAGGTGCCTGCCGAGAAAGTGATTAGCAACTTGGCTCGGTATGGGAATACTTCTGCTGCTTCTATTCCCATTGCCCTAGATGAAGTAGTACGGCAAGGTCAAATTAAACCTGGAGATGTAATTGCAGCTTCTGGCTTTGGGGCTGGGCTGACCTGGGGAGCGGCAATTTTCCAGTGGGGCCGATAAGTGATAAAGTTTGAATCTTGATCCGCTGATATCAACTAGACATGACAAAGACGGCATGGGTGTTTCCTGGACAGGGGTCTCAGGCAATTGGGATGGGGGTAGATCTGCTAGAGCTACCCGAAGCAAAAACCAAGTTTGAGCAAGCAGAACAGATCTTGGGTTGGTCGGTTTCGGCAGTCTGTCAAAGCGAAGAAGACAAGCTATCGCGCACCCTCTATACCCAGCCTTGTCTTTATGTTGTGGAAAGCATTTTAGTTGACTTGATGCAAGCGAGAGGTCAACAAGCTGATTTGGTGGCAGGGCATAGCTTAGGCGAGTATGTCGCACTTTACGCAGCTAAAGCTTTTGATTTTGAGTCTGGACTGCGCTTGGTGAAGCGTCGAGCCGAGCTGATGGATAGTGCCTCTGATGGCATGATGGCGGCTGTGATCGGCTTCGATCGCGAGCAACTAGAGCAACAAATTGCTCAAACTGCTGACGTGGTCTTAGCCAATGACAACAATGCAGGCCAAGTGGTGATTTCTGGCACTCCGGCTGGGGTTGAAGCTGTTCTATCTCAAATTAAAGCGAAACGCATGGTTCGCCTCAATGTGTCAGGCGCATTTCACTCGCCCTTGATGGCCGACGCGGCGGCAGAATTCCAGCAAGTCTTAGAAACTGTGAGTTTTGCTGATGCTCAGATCCCGGTCTTGTCGAATGTAGAACCTACTCCAGCGATCGCGGCTGCCGAACTCAAGCAGCGTTTAGTGCGGCAAATGACCGGATCGGTACGTTGGCGAGAAATTTCTCTGCGTTTACCAGAAGAAGGAATTGGCCGAGTTGTAGAAATTGGACCCGGTAAAGTCCTAACTGGTTTAATTAAACGCACCGCTCCTGATTTAGCCCTAGAGAACGTCAGCACTGTTGCGGATCTCCCCAGCTAAGTGAGTAGCAAACCAACACTGATGGGCAAAAGCCGCGAACCTCGAATTAGCCTCTTCCTCTACCACCTATTCAAGTGGTCGGTGGTCAGCCCTATGCTGCATAGCTATTTCCGAGGACGAATTTATGGGGCAGAGCATGTACCCCACCAAGGACCACTCGTGATCGTCAGCAATCATGCTAGCGACTTCGACCCGCCCATTGTTTCCTGCTGTGTCCGCCGACCCGTGGCTTACATGGCGAAAGAGGAACTATTTCAGGTGCCCGTGCTTAAGCAAGCGATTCGGCTCTACGGAGCTTACCCAGTCAAACGCGGCTCGGCAGATCGGAGTGCCATTCGAGAGGCTATGGCTGCTTTAGATCAGGGATGGGCCGCAGGTATTTTTCTGCAAGGTACGCGCACCGTGGACGGTCGTATCCCTGGTCCTAAACTGGGAGCGGCATTGATTGCGGCTAAAACTCAAGCTCCATTGCTGCCCGTAAGCTTATGGGGCACCCAAGCTATTATCCGTAAAGGCTCAGCAACACCTCGACCTGTGCCGTTGACAATTCGGATTGGACAGCCAATTCCACCGCCGCGATCGACAGAGCGAGAAGAACTAGAAGCTGTGACTCAGCAGTGTGTTGAGGTGATTCATGCCATGCACGATTTAGGGCGATAAATCCCAATACCCTTTAGAGCAACGAACTACCACCAAAGAGAGTTTGCGAGTAGCTAAGGACACCATGAAAATAGGCATGGTTCTGAGCTTCCTCACCGAATAACACCTATCACAAACTCTTGGCTTGTTGCCTGTTGTAAATATGAATGAACGACCTGCCAGAGATTTCTGGGACCGACTGAATAATGTGGCACTCGTTCGCTTTTTATTACTATTTGCATCTGGCTGGGCTTTGGTACAGCTACTAGCGTATTTCGAGACTGTAATTGTCACATTTACCCTAGCAGCAGTTTTGGCATTGTTACTTAACTATCCAGTGCGGTGGTTACAACGGTTTTTGCCGCGCGGTTTAGCTATTGGTTTAGTGTTTATTTCTAGTTTGGTTCTGTTTAGCGGGCTGGCAGTAACGGTAGGTTTTACTTTAGCGTCTCAGGCTCAAGAGTTAGTTGACAGAATTTCGGAAGTCCTCAACTCTTTAATTCCCTTGACTGAACGCATCGAACGGTTTCTGCGCGATCGCAATATTCCAATTCAGCTCAATGAGATTCAAAGACAGTTTCAAACCCAGTTCTTGTCGGAAGTTGGGACAAGTATTGGTTTGGGACTGGCGGCATTAGGCGTATTTTTTTCTAATTTTATTAATTTCATTCTAATTACAGTCGTTGCCTTTTTCATGTTGCTAGATGGCAGGCGGCTTTGGCAATTGTTAATGAAACTGGTGCCTGTTCATCTGCGCTCTCGGTTCACGCTAGTTGTGCAACGTAAGTTCTTAGGTTTTTTTCGTGGCCAGTTTTTGCTCACTGTATTTCTGACCACCACTAGCTTTTTAGTATTTTTAATTTTACAGGTCCCGTTTGCCTTGCTCTTAGCCATGATGGTCGGGATTCTGGATACGATTCCGGGGATTGGAGCGACCTTAGGCGTGGCGTTGGTTTCGCTAATTGTTTTGTCTCAGAGTGCCTGGTTGGCGCTACAAGTCTTAGTGGCTTCAGTTGTTTTGCAACAAGTCCAAGATAACTTTATTGCCCCACGAGTGATGCAAGAATCACTCAATATCAATCCTGTGATCGTCTTTTTTGCATTGCTAGTAGGAGCAAGAGTGGCAGGTCTGTTAGGAATTTTTTTGGCGATTCCTGTTGCTGCTGTCTTAGTGAGCTTATTTGAAATTGATGAAATGAAAGCGGAACCCGCTGAAAAAGTGTTACAGGAGCAAGTGCGTCAAGAAGACACGTTACAAGAAGACACGCTAAAATGAGCCGAGTTTAAGAGGTCGTGGTCAATGTCAGGTTTGGAGAGTGTTAGAGCAGATTTAGCAGAGATGCTGGATGAGGCAGAGTGGAACTGGTTGATGCCTCATGCTCAGCGAGATGTGCTGCTGGTTGTAGCTCCAGGATTGAGCTTGTTAGATGTAGGAGTGGCGATCGCCAGTGATAATGTAGCCGAAGTGCAGAACTGGATTCAGCAGAACTTATTAGCTAAGCCGACTGCAACTCAATTGTCTAACTGGAACAGCGACCAAGAGAAACGCTTTAGCGCCTTGATTGTGCGGCCCTACGTTTTAGTTCAAGAGCTATCTGTCCCTTCTGATACTCCTGAAGTTAAGGGAAGTTGTTAACCGCTGGCTCAGGAGCCTCAGATGTATTGAGGAGCTGACTGAGACGCGAGCCTGTCCGACCTGTCGCAACCCAAAGTATGGCTCTAGCCCCATCTCGCACCGCTTTTTCCAGCGATTCTGGCGATCGCCCAGAAGGGACAGATACTGGCTTAAAATCAATTCCCCGACTACCTAAAACAATTTCACCAATCACTTGGGCTCGGCGCATATGGTAGTCAGAGGTAATCAGGTAAACGCTGTCAATCCCTTCCGCCTTGAATTTATCGACCAAGGTTGTGAAGTTGGTGACAGTATCAACGGCTTCGCGATCGATAATTACGCGATCGGGTGCAATTCCTGCCTCAGCGAAGGCCCACTCTGTATATTCTGGATTGCTCCCACTTGAAATCCAGACTGATATTTGAGGATGTTCTCGCGCAAATTCAGCCGCAAATACTTCCCGCTCCGGAGCACCACCTAGGACTAGCACCGCTTGGGGCTGCCGGAAGTAACTTCTAATTTCTCGGTACCCTAACCACAAGACAGCAGGAAGTAACAGCATCAACCACGGAAATGACTTGCGGCGAGACTGAGACTTTTTTGAGCGTTTACCTTGCTGTGCTCTAGGATAGATAGCTTCCCTCGACTGCATACTTAAAATCGTAAATAGTGTAACCTGGAGCCCCTAGGTCGTTCCTAGCACGACAGCGAGTGATTCCCCAGTAAAAGAGTACCCTCAAATTTAAGCAAACTTGTGGAGAATCGCTCTTTTATGGTGAAATTCTATGCTTTCTGCTAACCTTGACGCACCACTCCTTAGCATGGTTCACCCCCACTAACGAATAGTCAGGAAAAGTGGCTCAATTTCATGGGCGATCGCTGGCTGAGACTAGTACCCTGAAGAGACAGTACCCTACAGATTCAGTGGCAGGAATTTAGCCGCATTGGAGGTTCTATGGCCAGCTACTCATTCCCAGATGATTTTACTTGGGGCGTAGCCACTGCCTCTTACCAAATTGAGGGGGCAGTTGCAGAAGATGGCCGAAAGCCCAGTGTTTGGGATACCTTCAGTGCGACTCCGGGACGCGTTCTAAACGGAGATACAGGCGAAAGTGCCTGTGAGCATTACCATCGTTACAAAGCAGATATTGCCTTAATGGCCCAATTGGGAATTAAGCATTACCGCTTCAGCATTGCTTGGCCCAGGATTGTGCCGACTGGTATAGGTCCAGTGAACGAAGCAGGGCTCGATTTTTACAAGCGTTTAGTTGATTGTCTCCAGGAACATGGCATCACACCTCACGCCACCCTGTTTCATTGGGATAGCCCCCAAGCTTTAGAAGACCGCTTTGGATCTTGGCAAAGCCGAGAAATGGCCCACGCCTATGCTGACTATGTGAGCGCAGTAGTCAGTCGTTTAGGCGATCGCATTACCCACTGGATGACGATCAACGAGATTTCTTGCTTTACCCATATGGGGTACGCAGTTGACCAAATCCCGGTTCATGCCCCAGGAACTACCGTTAAGACGCTGAAAGAAGTGTGGCAAACCTCTCACCATGCCATCTTGGCTCATGGGTTGGGTTGTCAAGCGATTCGGGCAGCTTCTCCTGGGCCTTGCTCCGTGGCTTTGGTAGATAACTTTACTACTACAGTGCCATTGATCGAGTCGTCAGAGCACATTGCTGCTGCCCAAAAAGCCTTTGGCTCTCTCATGTCCAACGGTGGAATTATTTTTCCAGTTTTAACCGGAGCCTACAACCCAGATTTATTAGAGAAACTGGGTGCTAATGCCCCAGACATTCAAGATGGCGACCTAGAAAATATTCACCAACCTTTAGATGCGATCGGCCTCAATATCTACTTCGGTAGCTACGTCCAAGCGTCTGACAATCAACAGGGGTATGAAGTCCTCGACTTCCCTGCTGGTTATCCTCGGATGCACATGCCTTGGCTACATATCGTACCGGAAAGTATTTATTGGAGCATTCGCCACATCAGCGAAACTCTAGGCAGACCTGACTTGCCCGTTTTCATTACCGAGAATGGATGCGCGGCTCAAGATGAATTGCGACCCGATGGCACTGTGATGGATAGCGATCGCATTATGTATCTGCGGCAACACCTCAAGTCGTCTCAGAGAGCGATTAGTGAAGGCTACCCACTTAAAGGGTACTTTCTATGGACCTTCATGGATAACTTTGAGTGGGCTTGGGGCTACGATCGCCGCTTCGGGATTATTTACACCGACTACCCCACCCAAGCCCGGATTCCTAAGGCTAGCTACCATTGGTATAGCGAGTGTATTCGGCAAAACCGCGTTGTGTAGTCTTCAACCAGGGAAGCAAAACTTCAATGCATGTGACTATTAACAGCAACAGACTTTGCATTGAACTTAACTTCTGGGAAAAACTCTGGGCTTTGCAGTTCAATTACACTTGGCAAATCCCTCTTGATCACATCGAGCGAGTTACCACAACCGCGCCTTCAAGTAATTGGAAAAAACTCATCTGGAAAGAAGTAAAGCTACCTGGAACCTTTGTGCCAGGTGTAATTAAAGCTGGGACTTATTACACAGATCAGGGTCGGGAGTTTTGGTATGTCACAGATGACAAAAACTATTTAATTCTCGACCTAAAAAATGAGTTTTACCAAAAGTTGATTTTGACTGTGGAACAAAATCAACTTTTGGCAGAGCAATTGAATTCAGAGCGCTAACGGTTGAGCTTATTTCTCCTAAGTCTTTGATGAGTTCGTTGGCATCGAGCAAGGCAGTAATAGTACAGAGATGACCAATCGTACCTTGGTAACATTTAGCGCATAAAAGCTTTAGAGCTTGTTCTAGCTTGAGGTTGGTTCTCAATCTCTGGCAGTTTTTGCTTTACACAAACTTCATCAAATATCGCTAAAAATACATCGTTAGTTTAAATAGAGATTAAGGAAGTCAAGCCAAATTAAGTAGAGATTAAATTAAAATTAACCTTTGCTTAACCGTTTCTAAGGCTGGAATTTCTGATTAAAGGTTGCTTCTTACCATGATTTTTCCTGTATTAGCCTCTATCTAAATCAGGAAAAATATACCTGTTTTGTCCTTATCTCATTAGGGTGGATAACTTTTTCTGCTAACTTGCTGAGTCCACGCTTCGAAGGTACCGAGCAACCATGATTTCTATCTCCTCTAAAAAAGTTGTTAAATTTCTAGCGTTTGTTGTCCTAGGCTTGCTTTCCTTCAGTCTGTTAGGGCAACTTTCCAAGGTTCTGTGGGGTAGCGATCGCCAGTGGATTACGTCGTTGGCTCATATCTTTGATCTAGATCGAGAAAAAAATCTGCCTAGTTTGTATTCGGCGGCAACGCTATTCATTTGCGCTTTTCTGCTAGCGTTCATTACTTGGGTTAAGCGTCAAAATCGCGATCGCTATGTTTGGCATTGGGGATTTCTGTCTTGTATTTTTCTCTTCCTCGGTGCTGACGAATGGACTAGTATTCATGAAAAAACCATTGAACCGCTTAGAGCTTTGCTCGGCAGCAATGGCGGTGGGGTTCTACACTTTGCTTGGGTCGTTCCCGGTGCCCTTTTTGTAGGCGTTGTCGCGATCGCCTATCTCAAGTTTTTGACTGATTTGCCTCCCCGCACCAAGCGACTGGTTGTGCTCGCAGGCACGCTCTACGTTGCTGGGACTTTAGGCATGGAAATGATAGACGGGGCCTATGCCAACCAGTATGGGACGCGCATTTGGGGGACGCAAGGCTTAAGACTTAGCCTGGAGGCAGGAGTCTATACGCTAATGATGACCTGCGAAGAAGCTCTAGAGATGGTGGGGGTACTAATTTTTATCTATACACTGCTCTCTTACCTGGGGGATTGCATTCAGGAAGTCCGCATTCGGATCGATGCTGACAGAAATCCAGTTTTGTCTGATGTGGTTGTTGGTGCAGCAATGCCGAATAGAGGACGGGCTTAAAGAATCTAGAGGCTTTGTAGGTATCGGTATAGCAACCCAATCACAATTGCGGGTTGTTCCAACTGTGGCAATACGCCTGCGTCTGGAATCACTTGAAAAGCTTGCACTGCCTTGGGGTTCAGTTGAGCCAAACGCTGCCCTAGACTAACACTTGTAAATTGGGCTTGCTCCCCCCACACCATACAAGTTGGTACAGTGAGCTGTCCCAAATATTGAGCTAAGTCAAAGTAGAGATCACCACGTAAAAAAGCCAGTGCCGCATATTCAGCATTGGGTTGCTGAGCGGAAGCTAAGTAAGCAGCCACCATTTCTGTAGAAACCCGCTCTGGCCGAGCGAAAAGAAATCGCTCCAGAAAGTTCCGTACTGCCACTTCATTTGTCGCTCCTACTGTGTAAATGAGGCTATCCAGTAGGGGCGTGCGGATTAATTGCAGAGGGAGGCGACGGCCTGCGCTTTGCCCAAAGTCATCAAATCCAGCGGGGCAGACCAGAAAGAGCGATCGCAAGAGATGGGGCTGTTGAATGGCTAAGCGAATCCCGATCGCCCCTGTAAGAGAAGCCGCAACGACACAGACAGGTTGCTCAGATACCTGTTGCAGAAACTCCCCTAAAGTTGTTAAATAATCAGCCACTTGGTAATCTCGCACCGGATGGGCGGATTGTCCCCAACCTATTAAATCTGGCGCAATAATTCGGTGAGTAGTAGCAAAAGCGGCATAAACCTTAGACCACTCATAAGCGGAAGCTCCACCTCCAAAGCTGTGTAAAAAAACGAGTGGAGGTAACTCATCGCTATTGGCTGGAAACCAAGATTCTGGCCTGTGGGATTGAGTGTAGTAGGCGATCGAACCTAAAGAGGTTTGAACTACACTTTGCCGAAAACCCGGAGGTTGAAACTGGAGCATATCTTGTCATGCTTAGTATCTTCACTCCTAAGGATATGAAACAAACTCTCACTCTGATAACGGCGATCGCGCTTTCTCTAGCTAGCATTGTTCCTGTTCGTGCTGCTTTGCCCGATCAAGAAACCTACGATTTTGTTACCGAGCGCTACAGCTTATTGCTAGAAGACACAAGAAGCGGTTGTAGCAACTATGCCAATCCTGCCACTCTGTCTCAAGCATCAGACAACTCACCCCTGCTGACTGTGAGAGTTCTTCAAATGCGCGGAGAAGTTGGCGGTTCCCTGTGTAACGGGGTCTTTGAGTTCAAGCAGTTGAATGTGAATTGCCAAACAGCAGAGGTCATGTACCGTGACCTAATCGGCTCACCTGCCAATTGGACCGAGCAACCCTACCAAAATGAAGATCTGGCGAATAAGGTTTGTTCGCTACTTTAATGAGTGGAGACAAAATTGCTCCATACACTTGAGAGAATTGTTGAAAAAGCAGTATGGCCCCTAGAAACTCCACGTCATGGGATGCAAGCCGATTTCTAAAAACGTTGGCCTACTTTGATGTCATTCCTCTTTTTAGTTGCTTACAACGACTGTTCAAAGGCCAGACTCAGCATCCGATCAATTCCCCAACTGGAGCAAAGCGCATGGGTGTGGTTTTAGTGGCAGGAGCAACCAGCGCTCTGGGGCAGCAAGTTGTTCAGCGGTTACTCGCGCAAGGGTATCAAGTGCGATCGCTCGTACCCAATTTATCGCAAGGGCAAGAAATTTTGGGCGGGGAGGCAGACTTGATCGTGGCAGACGTCACCCAACCCGACACGCTAACTTCGAAGACTTTGGGTAGTATTGACGCGATCGTTTATTGTCCTAACGTTGCCCTATTATCTGCTGGCATCAATGCCCACAGCCCAACCGCATTTTTCGATGTGCAAAATTTGGCACAAGCTGCTGCCCTTGTCCTGAGCCAGCCTGGAGAAAATACCCTTTTTGATTTCACCTACCCCTCCGCGAATCTAAAAGAGCTTTGGGGCGCGGTTGATGATGTGGTGATGGGCGGAGTGAGCCAAAGCGAGATGCGCCTCAGCGACAGCAGTGCCTTATTTGTAGGCAATGTCTCAACTGCCAACTCCGGCGGCTTTGCCTCCATCCGCACTCGTAACTTCTCATCCGCGATCGCTCTAGGCAATTACCAAGGCATCAAGCTACGAGTCAAGGGCGACGGCAACCGCTATAAGTTTCTGCTGCGAACTGAAGAAAAATGGGATGGTGTCGCTTATTCCCATTCCTTTGACACTGTTTCTGATCAATGGATAAATATCGAAATTCCTTTCAGTGCTTTAGTGCCAGTCTTTCGGGCTAAAACTGTACCTAACGATGGCCCGCTCGACCCCAACCGTATCTGCTCCTGCCAGTTCATGCTGAGCAAGTTTGAGTATGACGGAGCCTTGAACCCTCAATTTACCCCTGGCCCCTTTCAGCTCGAAATTGCCTCTGTCAAAGCTTACGGCGGACCTACCCTACCTCAGTTTGTCTTGCTTAGCGTCGCCACCTCTCCCCAACTCCAGAGTGATTCAACGTCCCTTTCACAAGACGAAGAACGGGTGCGATCGAGTGGGATTCCACACACGATCATTCGTCTCCACCAATCAACAGAAATAACAGGCGATCGCTCTCAAGAGACAGCCAATCCAAAAGATATTGCTGAGTTGTGCGTACAGGTTTTAGCACAACCCGAAGCTTGCAATCGTACTTTTGAAAAAGCGGTGAATTGAGGGTGATATTGAGAAGGCGATCGCACTAACAGGTAAGGTAAGGATCAGAATCCGTTGATTAAAGCATCCTGAACCCTAATGCAACCCCTGCCAGAGCTGACAGTTGAAGCAGCGCACAAAATCCTTCAAACCTTTACTTGTATCGAGCAAGGCGCTACCGAGTCTCTACCCTCAAATACTCTAGTTCGGCAAGCACTCCTATTCGTGACGAATCTTTGCGACTATCAGATGTTCGGTATTTGTGCTGATACCCTGACTCAGGGTTTAGCCGCTCTCAAGAGTTATTTGCCAGCCTTGGGTTACAACGCAGACGAAGTAACAGTGGACTCGATCGAGGGGCCAATCTACATCAAATTCAACTCTAAAACAGGCTTATGCTATGCCAGCCCTTACCCAGGCTCTCATCGCGGAGTTTTGGTTTCCTGCCAGTCGGCTCTGAGTAATGGCATCAATGAAACCTATGGGCACTTACCCCTAGATTTATTCCTAGAAGCTGCGTGAGTTTTTAAAGCATCGCTTTGCGCAAAGCCCGACGCTGCTCCATTGAAAGCGCTGCTACCACCTGCCCAGGGTCAGAAGATTCAAACAACTTCACTAGATCCCAGAGTTCTTCATCTTCACCTTGAGAACTAAGGGGAGCTAAGACTTCATCAGCTTCAGGATGCCGACACACCCCTCCATCACAGTTAAGCCCCAGTTGATGCCAGTAATGAGTCGGAACGCCCCAACCCCGCTGACCAAAATGCTCGTGATTCAACAATTGAGATTCTAAATATGCCTTGGGAGACGCATAATACTTCTGCTCCCGTGGGTAAGGCACAGTGAAGCAGCCAAAAGCCTTCCGATACTCTTCTGAATCAAGTATGGTGGTCACGAACTGACCCACTCCTTGCTTCATCAAAATATCGCAATAAAGTTGGATTTCTTCTTGATTCATGGGAGCGCGGCCCATGAACTTTTTGAAGCACCAATCTAAGAACTTGAGATTAGAAGCGTGGTGATAAAAAGCTTGCAGAAAAACTTCTGAATGACCTAATTCTTTGAGAAACCGTCTCACTCCAATTTTATCTTTCAAGAAATTTTTCTCAATTTGAGCCAGACTCTGACGCTCGTAGGCATAGGGCTGGCGCTCTAGCACTTGGCGATAAATTTGAGTCAAAGCAAAGCGACGCTCTTCTTGGGAAGAGTGGCGGCTGACGGTAATTGGCTGAACTTGGTTCATTGTGGGTCTCCCGTAAAGGTATTGAGGTGAAATACCTGAATCGGGCGTATGGAGTTAGGAAAGCTTTGTGGTTAAGCGTGGGACTGAAGTGATTGCAGCACAATATCGAGGTAGGGGCGTACCAAACTACCACTAGCAGGAGACAAACCGCTAGTAATGGCTTCTTGTAAAGCGCGATAGGCGATCATGCATTGGCTAGTTTTGCGGTGGGCTAGCAAAATTGTGTCGAGCCAAGACATCATTTGTTCTTTAAAGAAAACTTCATCGTCTCGCAGAATTGAGACAGCAATATAGCGCAAAACCTCGGTCATGTCGTACTTACAGCGCTGACCATGTTGCTGAATAATTTCTGGGTAAGCTTGAGCTAACTTACGCAGGGATTGTAGAACAAGCTTGTCGCTTTGATCGCGTAACTGCTGATAGGTTTCTAAACGGACTTTGTAACTTTGGAGATATTGTTCTAGCGGGTCCAACTCGCGAGAGCTGAGATAGCGACCATCCGCTTCCAAAATATTTTTTTCAAGCGTGTGATTGAGAGTATGCATCATGGTTCGGCGCTGAACTAAGTCACTTTAGAAGCACTGCTTCTTCAGACTGCCCTGCCACAATAACTAGCTCAACAGATTGCAGTGATTCTTAATACAATCTTTTTGCCGCTTGTACATAGTGCAAGAATTGCGGGTTGAGAGGTTGGCCTGCATCAAGAGACCATGCAGGTTTATTGAAGAACAAGTTAGCCTAGGGGTAGGTAAGTGCTTGGAATCAACCATCAACAGACAGGTCAGCCAAAGCAATGAATTGGATTTTAAGTTTAGTTGGAAAAGCCCTGGGAATCGCATTGCTCTTTAGCGGTGGTACCGTTTCTACTGCCATCTTGCTAGGTATTGCTGCGAGTCATGCTACAGGGGGGATTCTAGCGCTGCTCTCTATGTTGCTGGTTTTCTTTGGCTTAGCACCTGCCTTGATTGGCGCTGGCTTGCTGTTTCTAGGTGCGTCGGCGAAACGACGGCTGATCCGAGAGCGATTTTTTCAAACTTTGCACATTAAGCAAGGCCGATTATCTTTGCTAGATTTTTCAGCGGCAGCTCGTCTGGAACCCGCGATCGCTCGTCGGCATTTAGACGGCTGGGCTAAAGAGTTTGATGCGACGTTTGAAGTGAGTGACGAAGGCGAAATCTACTATGTATTTGCTGGCGTTTCACCCTCGTTCTATAACCGTGACCCACTCCCTTCGCTCAATTACTGGGTTCGTCGGCTAGAAGAAATTTTCTAGAGTCTGAAATTGACCTAGCGCTAGGCCAAAAGTTTTATTGCTTGGGTTCGTGGCCGTATCTCTAACAGGCCCCTATGCATTGAAATATCCTGGGCTAGCAATTAGATAAACTTATCTAGTCACCACCTAAAAGAAAAGTATTTTTCTAGGCTGTAAGTTGCTTGGGATCATTTACTTGTAAGCCTTCTAGGTAAACCTAATTGTGGATTTTCAAGTCGGCGATCGCATCTTTGGGCCTTATGGGTTACTATCTTTAACTAAGCCCAAGGTTACAAATTGATTGCTGTGTTCTTCATATTTTGTTACAAAAGGTGAAGAGCTGTTTCAATTGAGAACCTGCATGTTTGGCGGTCTTTCTGGTTTGACAACTCCTCCCGGCTCAGGCACCGACTTTGGTGAGCGTATGCTCAACACGGTTGCCAGCCAAAGTATTCGTCATCTGTTTACCCAGAGCGAATCAGTGGAGGTTGCTGTCCGTTGCTTCCCTTCCAGCAAACTCCTCCAGGGCAGCATTGACAGCTTCAAGATGAGTGGTCGTGGCCTCATCATCCGCAAGGATTTTTGGGTCGAGGAAATGTCATTTGAGACGGATGCAGTTTCAATTGATTTTGGGTCGATTTTGGGTGGCAAAATCCGTTTAAAGCAGTCAACCCAAGCTGTGGCTCAAGTCACCTTGACCGAAGACGGCATCAACCAAGCGTTTCAGTCTGAGCTGGTACAAAAGCGTCTGCAAAATCTCACCATGCCGGAACTAACCAACCTGTCTGGGGGAGAGCCAGTTTCATTTCGGGAAGTGCAGCTACAATTGCTGCCCGATAATCAAGTCAAAATCTTGGCTAAAACTGACTTACCTAACTGTGATGCCGTTCCAGTTAGTATGACTGCGACCCTTGATGTGGAAAGACGACGACGGATTTTGTTTCAAAATTCTCAGTTTGAGCCAGAGGCGGTGGATGAATCCTTACGCGCTATCTCTGAAATTTTGACTAAAGCCTTTGCTCAAGTTTTGAATGAAATGGTTGATCTCGATCGCTTCAACTTAGATGGAGTGATGATGCGGATCAATCGTTTGGAGACTCAAGGTAAAAAGCTGATTTTTAGTGGTTATGCTCAGATCGATCGCTTTCCAGGTAACGGTTAGTTGCTTTTGAGTTGGGAGTTTAAAGGCGAGCGATCGCGTCTCGAACTCAAGTCTGAACTGGTAAGCTGTTCAAGGTGAACTTGTTTCTCTTCTTGAAGCTGATCTAGCATGGCATTCGCGAACTTATTTATCTTAGGCGGCGTTGTAATGTGGCCATTGTTGGGATTTTCGATCCTGGCAGTGGCTTTGATTTTGGAGCGAGCTGCCTTTTGGTTCCGGATTACCCAACGGCAAGACCGTGTAGTGCGCGAAGCGCTGAGCTTATACAAGCGCAGTCCTCAAGCGGCATTTCAGAGACTAGAGCAGAATGCTGATCTGCCCATCACTCGCATTTTTTTGACTGCGATGGAACTAGAGCAGCCCTCACCAGAGGAATTTCGCTTGGCCTTAGAAAGTGCGGCCCAAGCGGAGCTGCCCTTGCTCAAGCGCTTTAATACCGTCTTTGAGACCATCATTAGCATTGCACCCCTCCTAGGCCTGCTGGGGACCATTTTGGGCTTGATTGGCTCTTTTGCCTCGTTGCGGGTCGGAGATTTGGGGGGTACTAATGCCACTGGGGTAACGGCTGGCATTAGTGAAGCCTTGATTTCTACTGCCTCTGGATTAATTGTGGCTATCTTTACGCTGCTATTTGCCAATACGTTCCGAGGGTTATATCAACGGCAAATTGCGCTCATTCAAGAATACGGCGGGCAGTTGGAACTGTTGTATCGCCGCCGCTATGAGCGCGATGACTTGCCCTATGCTTCTTCTTGAGCTGCGATCGCTCCACTGTTGAAGCTTGAGAACGGGATTTAGCGGGAGTAGGGGGTATTCACCCTGGAGATAGCTAAACTTCTGTAGGCTTAGAGGTGGGCGGCCAACTGACCTCGCCTTTCGGTAACTGGGCTTGCAGATGTACGGTGAAAACGGTGCCTACTCCGATTTGAGATTTGAAGCTGATGCTGCCGTCATGCATTTCAACGAGCTGGCGTGTCAAAGCTAGTCCTAACCCAGTCCCTTCGTGCTTACGGTTTAAGGCGCTGTCAATTTGCTGAAAAGCTTCAAACAGCAAGTGATGCTTGTCTGCCGCAATGCCAATGCCTGTATCTTCTACTTCGATGGTGACTATATTGCCATCGCACCGCAGCCGCAACCAAACTTGGCCGCCTGCGGGGGTGAACTTGATAGCATTTGATAATAGATTCAAGAGAATTTGTTTGACTCTGCGCTGATCTCCTACAAAGCGATCGCATTTTTGTAGACCTACTAAATCAGTTGTCAAAACTAATTTTTGGCCATGTGCCTTTTCACTCAAGGAGGCAACACTTTGTTCGGCCACTTCTTGCAGAGAAAATCGACTGATTTGTAGAGAAGCTTTGCCCGCTTCAATTTTGGATAAATCTAAAATATCGTTAATTAATTGCAGTAAGTGAGTACCGCTATTGTGAATAATGCCTAGATACTCACTTTGCTTAGGAGTCAACGAACCAAAGAGCTGATTCAGGAGTGCAGAAGACATGCCAATCACTGAAGTGAGAGGCGTACGCAGCTCGTGACTCATCGTCGCTAAAAATTCACTCTTAGCTTGGCTGGCTTTACAGGCAGCGGCTAAAGCGTCTTGAAGTTGTTCGGTTCGCTCCGATAGCGCTTGGCGAGTTTCAATCAGCTCGGTGATGTCTCGTGAAGTGCCAAGTAGGCCATAGACTTCGCCATCTGGTTTTTTGAGGGGCACTTTGAAGGTGTCTAGATGACGCATTCCGCTCGGAAAGACAATAGTTTCTTGCGTGTGCAACGTCTGACCCGATTGAAACACTTGCAGATTTTGTTCAGCAAAATGGTTGAGCAAGTTGCTAGGCAAACAACCAAAAATTGATTGGCCTTGAATATTTTGGCGGTCTTCGTAACCAATGGACTTGGCAAATGCGTGATTGCAAAACGATAAAGTCATGCCCTCTCGATGCATGACAAAAATGTGATCGGGTAGAGCATCAAAGAAGTATTCTAACTCTGCGGTTCGTTGGGCAACCTGCGCTTCTAAAGTTTGGTTGTGCTGCTGAATCTGTTGGTAAAGGGTGGCTTGGTGAATGGCGATCGCTAGTTGATCCGCCACGGTCGTTAGCAGTTCCACTTCTGATTCATGCCAGTAGCGTGGGTAGTGGTCCTGGCGGAACGAAATGCAGCCCCAGAGCTTTTGGTGATAATGAATCGGCACCATTAACCAAGCTCCGGAAACCTCACTCGGTGGCTTTTCTGGATGCCAGGGTCGGAGGGTACGGGCGTCGCTGACTTGTACCGTTTTCAGGTTACGTAGGCGAGCGGAGTGAGGATGAATGGGGGCAAAAACCGTGGCATCCACGGTGGAGGATGCTTCTGGCTGCAACCGATACTCCGTTTGCACTTGCCAGTCTTGAGGGTCTTCAAGATATTGAAAAATGCTACAGCAATCAACTACCACCAGTTGCCCCAACTCCATCACTACTGTTTCAAAAATATGAGACAGGTCTAGTGAGGCTCGAATTTGGGCTACGAGGCGATTGACCAGAGCCGCTCGTTGTACTCGTTCTTCGGCTTGTTGGTAAACCAAAGCTTGATAGAGCACTTGCTCAACTTGGTGAATCACCATGTGGAGCAAATACATTTCTTCGGGTTGCCAAATGCGATCGCGCTCCCATTGCTCAATGCAAAGAAACCCTCCTACCCATTTATCGGCGTGCTTCGGGTGAGATTGGGTCCAACTGGAGAGCGCTGCTCTGGCAACTCCAGACTCGCGAATTTCCGTATGCTCCGCTAGCAGAGGAAATTCATCAGATACCCAAGTGCTCAGGTGGTGATGCTTGTGAATGAGCTGCTCTACGGTTGCCCAAGCAGGATAATGGGTGTGGCGGTCCCCAGTCAGCAGTTCGGGCGATCGCGCGATCGCCCCCCAGATGACACGCTGATCTTTAGCGCTATAAAAAGCAATTAGGCAACGACTAACATTAAAAATTGTCCGAATTACTTCAGCAGAGCGGCGCAGAATCGTTTGCGGCTCTAGGGAACTGCTACTGACATGCAGCAGTTCATGCAGAAGTTTTTCCTGCTGCAACCAATGAGGTTGTTGATAGATAGTTTTGGTATTGGGCCGAGCCGCCACAGCTTGGGAGTTTGGACTCATGCTGTGATTGGTTGAGGTTAGTGCTTGAGGCGTTGCACTATTGGCTTCTAGGGCCATCAACAGCCTTAATGTAATCTCACTTTGCAGCTCTGGGGCATTGCTCTGGGCTACCCAGCTAGCGATCGCCGCATCAAAAGCAGGTGCGATCGCCGCTACAGTCGAGGTCTGGAGTCGTAAATGGGCACAAAACTTGCTGATCTCGCTTGAGTCGTAAATCAGCTCAATTTGATACAAAGGCTCTAAGTCTGCGCGGTTAGCTTCTAAAGGTAGAGAACAGCCTGCTTGAAACAAAATGCTGAAGCGATCGCTGATACCCAAGATGAAAACTAACGGGGTCTGAGAGGGCGAGTGATGAGTTTCGAGGTGAGTTGGCAAGTGCTCTAGGTCTAAGTGGCAGGCAAGCCAACCATTGGAGCTTTCCTTTCCAACCACCCAAGTTGATAAAGGCTGGCTTCTGCCTTCTGGCTTGAACTTAAAATAGCTATTGGGGTGGGTTACAGGAGGTTGTAGCGAGCCTAGCTCAGCGCCAGTTTTTAGATCCAAACTTAGCTGACAGGGCGTTACTTGAGGATTTTGAGAACTAAAAAGTACCAAGTGCAGATCTGGTAACGCTGTTAAAAACTCCAGCAATGCGGAGCCCAAGGCCACACAGGAAGACTGCTTCAACGCATACTTATTATTCATTGTAAAAACAACATAGCCTGTGTCTAAAATGGGCAACTTGACGGAGATGCTGACGATAAAGATGACTCATAAAATCTTGCGGTTAGAGTAACAGGGAGATAAAACTCACTAGTTGGGCTACTCTAAACTCGGTAGATTCTTAAACTTAATTAATAGCGTTATAGGGTAGGCAGGCTCAGCTTTAATCTAAAGTTTTCCTGCCATAGGTGATGTATCAATTTATATCAAGCTCTAACCCAATGCTGTTTGTAATTTTTTTGACCCGCATTTCTCCTGTAGAAATTGTTCCCTATAACTAGAGAGATACAACGGCTACCAGTTGAAAGACTCAAGCTGAATTGAGTTTGGGGTAAAAGTTTGAGAGCGAAGACTCGATCTCTGAAGGATAGATAAGCCAGGCTCGTTTCACAGGTCGGATCAGAGTTTTTACTAGAGGCGACAATTCACTAATTTCTTGCAATCCAGCGGCGGTTTGTAACCTAATGCCCCGTTGGTAGATAGTGTAACCACGGCTACAGGCAACACGAATTCCAGCATAGTGAGTTGCGCTAAAACCAGCTTGAGCTAGCCAAATCGATACTTGCTGCATCAAATGTTCTTGCTCAGTCGCATGCAAGCTAGAGATATCTAGAGCTTTCAAGAGATCGCGATCGAGAAAACGGCGACACAAATCTGCCAACACTGGATCGGCGCAGTGCTGCCAGCGCTGCAAGTGGTAAGTTAGCACACCATCATCGGCTGCCAGGTAATGGGCCAGCGGTAACAGCTTCACTGGAGCCCCTAAGAGAGAACTACCTTCTCCAGGAAGCTTTGATTGAATTAGCCAAGCCGTGACCGTATCATCTGCTTCAATACCACCTAAAGCAAATTGCTCACAGGCGCGTCTAAAAGCTTGCTCCAATACCCAAGTTGCGGCAATATTTTTGGGATGGTTGTAAACCTGGGCGTACATGAAATAGCGCACGATCAAATAATGCTCGATCGCAGCCATGCCTTTACGAGCGACCACCAACTGCTGGCTTACCGGGTCGTAGCTCAGCGCCATCAAAATCCGATCGAGGTCGAGCTTGCCGTAGGAAGCGCCTGTGAAGTAACTATCGCGCATTAGGTAGTCGAGGCGATCGCAGTCAAGCTGACTGGAAACTAACTGCCAGACAAAAGGAACCGGATATTTCTTTAAGTAGACCTGCTCCAAGCTGTCCACCAAGCTGGGGTCAAAGTGGTCTAAAAGTTGACGGACGGGTGTAGATTCTCGCAGAATCCGTCTTGTCCAAGCTTCATGGTGATTACCAAAAATTTCTTCGCTGGTGTGGCTAAATGGTCCATGCCCAATGTCATGTAGCAGAGCTGCACACAAAACAATGGGGCGGTGCGGCTGCACCTGGGGGTAACGTTTGGCAATGCGATCGAACACCCGCCGCGCGATCGCCATCACGCCCAAAGAATGGGTAAAGCGAGAACCTTCTGCTCCGTGAAAGGTGAGGCTGGCAGGACCAAGCTGACGAATACGCCGCAGCCGTTGAAAGGCAGGCGTATCGATTAGGCGAATCAGTAAAGCCTCGGTTGGATCACTGTTATCCAACGCGATCGCCCCATGCAAGGGGTCATGATACGTGCGACTGGAGTTAGGCAGCACCCGCTAGCACAGAAGGCTGGGTGAGTAATTCGACCGCTGCTTGATACTGTTGGTCCTGCTCCGTAGCAACTTGCTCGCGGGTAATGGCTTCTAGAGGTACCAGGCGATCGGGCGTGATGCCTAGCTTATTGATGTCATGGTGGTTGGGAGTTTCATACTTTGCCACCGTCACCGCTAAGCCAGAGCCATCTGAGAGTTCAAAGAGTGACTGGATTAAACCTTTGCCAAACGTTTTTTCGCCGACTAACTCAGCGCGGCCATTGTCCTGCAATGCCCCTGCTAGAATCTCACTTGCGCTGGCGGTACCTTGATTCACCAACACGACCAGTGGGTCTTGCGTCAGGGCAGGGCCGTTCGCTTCAAAACTGTCTTGGATGCCTTGGCGATTCACGGTGTAGACAATAGTGCCGGAGTCTAGCCACAAGCGGGCAATTTCCACCCCAGCTTGCAGCAGGCCGCCAGGATTATTGCGGAGGTCGAGAATGTAGCCCTCGGCTCCTTGATTCTCTAGGCGATGCACAGCTTTGGCTAGCTCAACGGTGGCATTGGCGTTGAACTGATTCAAGCGAATATAACCAATGGTGGGGCGGTCACGAAACTCACGCAACTGGGCATAAACCGGATTAATCGCGATGCGATCGCGCACGACCTGAATATCTAACTCAGGCTCCCCCTCTCGGGCCACAGTTAAAACCACACGACTGCCGATGGGACCGCGCATTTTTTCGGCAGCTTCATCCAAAGTCAACTTAGCTGTAGGAACGCCATCAATGCGCGAGATGCGGTCGGCAGGGCGGATGCCAGCTTGCTCGGCTGGAGAACTTTCAAGCGGCGCAATAACTTTTAACTCACTCGTTTCTGGATCGAGCGCAATCTGCAAGCCGACTCCAGTTAACTCGCCAGAAGTATTAGTTTGTAAGCTGCGGTACTGATCGGGGCGCAACAGCCGCGTGAAGGGGTCGTTCAAGCTAGCCAGCATTTGCTGAATCGTTTCATAGGCAGCTTCTCGGTTGTTGAGTGGACGGCTGAGGACTTGCTGACGTAGCGATCGCCAATTTTGATGATTGAAAGACTCATCGACATAAGAGCGATTGACGATCCGCCAAACCTCATTCACCAACCGCTGCTCCTCTGTGAAAGCCCAAGCTGGAGTAGACCAGCTCAAAGCCACCACAATCGGCAATATCAGCAATAACCCAACCCTAGCGATCCACTTTTTTTGCATGACACCGAATCTTAGTTCACTAGATCCCTAACTTCTTGAGTTGCCTCAGCATGAAATCCTCTTCTGGTCTATGTTACATTTTTTGTAGACTCCTGTGAGTTAGCCCATCCATTTAGCTCAAACTAGCTCAAAGAATTGCCGTCTGAGTCCCTGTTGGAGAAGCTTCACTCAAGCAACGAGCTAATAGAAGTTCAGTAGGTAATCTGCAAGCTTTTTGACAGCGTACTAGGATGGATAGAACATTTGAACTCAATAAGCTCAGACTAGATCAGACCAGAATCTAGCTCTTTAACCTTGTTGAGAGTCTCTTAGAGAACTCTTTGGATCAGTAGCTTACTCCAGCCGACCCCCCAAGATTCTCCTTCTTCTGAGAGACTAGAAAGGTCACAAACAGCAATACATTTTCAGGAATTCTTGCTTCATGTTTACCAAGCAGGTAACCGACTCAAAAGTCTACAACTGGTTTGAGGAACGTCTGGAAATCCAGGGACTCGCTGATGATGTCAGCAGCAAATATGTGCCTCCCCACGTCAACATCTTCTATTGTCTAGGTGGCATTACCCTGACTTGCTTCTTAATCCAGTTTGCAACTGGGTTTGCAATGACGTTCTACTACAAGCCAACCGTAACTGATGCTTTTGCGTCAGTTCAGTACCTGATGACAGAGGTCAACTTTGGTTGGCTCATCCGTTCCATCCACCGCTGGTCTGCCAGCATGATGGTGCTGATGATGATTTTGCACGTCTTCCGGGTTTACCTCACCGGTGGTTTCAAAAAGCCTCGTGAGTTGACTTGGGTAACAGGTGTAATTTTGGCCGTAATCACCGTTTCTTTTGGTGTAACTGGCTACTCACTGCCTTGGGACCAAGTCGGTTATTGGGCTGTCAAGATCGTTTCTGGTGTTCCTGAAGCAATCCCAGTCGTAGGCCCCTTTATCGTTGAATTACTTCGCGGTAGTAGCAGTGTGGGTCAAGCAACTTTGACTCGCTATTATAGCTTGCACACCTTCGTTCTGCCTTGGTTGATTGCAGTCTTTATGCTGCTGCACTTCCTCATGATCCGTAAGCAAGGCATTTCCGGTCCTTTGTAAGCAATTCACTGGAAGCAGCCCATAGGCAGTCTTCAGAGTTTGCTCAGAGCACTTATACTAGGCTATTACATATAGCTCAAGTCTAATTGCTGTCTCGTTCTCTACCTGCTGACTTCAGAATAAAGGAGAGCACTTTTACATCATGGCAACGATTAAAAAACCGGATCTCAGCGATCCACAGCTTCGCGCCAAACTTGCCAAGGGGATGGGCCATAACTACTATGGTGAACCCGCTTGGCCTAATGACCTGCTTTACATCTTCCCAGTTGTAATTGCGGGCACGATCGCTCTTTGCGTCGGTTTGGCAGTTCTAGACCCAGCTTTGGTGGGTGAGCCTGCTAATCCCTTTGCCACTCCCTTGGAAATTTTGCCTGAGTGGTATCTCTACCCTGTCTTCCAAATCCTGCGCATTCTTCCTAACAAGTTGTTGGGGATTGTGTGCATGGGTGCAATTCCTCTAGGTCTAATGCTTGTTCCTTTCATTGAGAACGTGAACAAGTTCCAAAACCCCTTCCGTCGTCCAGTGGCTACCACCCTCTTTTTGTTTGGGACTCTGGTAACTCTGTGGTTGGGAATTGGTGCAACTTTCCCTATCGACAAGTCCCTGACTTTGGGTCTGTTCTAAGAGAGCTGAAGAGTTCAACTCAACGCCTGTTTGTGCTTCCGTAGTGCCAATTGTTGTACTACGGAAGCACCTAAGCAGGCGTTAGTTTTTATGTAAAGCTTTGGGCTGAGTCCTAGCCTCGCTTCGCAAAGATTAGATTAATCTATTGGCTGTCGTTCCCATTCCAACCTGTTATTTGTTAGGATTTGGCAGCAATCTTAAGTTATTACAAAATACTAAGCGAACTGATTATTAATCACTATCAATTGTTCTAGGCTCCTAGCCCTAAAAATTTGGGTGCGAAAACTGCAAATATTTCTGGGGAGCGGAGTAATTTGCTCCGGTAATAATCGATGACTGGAACTTACCATTCACCTGATGTACTGGCAGTCAAGCGTGAAGTTAGAGCTACAAAATTGGACCCTATTACGACTAAAAGTGCTCGTCACGTATTTGTGTTCTTAGAGATTTTTGCCTGCGAAGGTGGCATCCAATCCTACGTCAAAGATGTATTGAAATCTTACGTAACTTTGGTGGAACCAGTAGACCGAGAAATCGCTGTCCCTTACAAAGCAGATGTATTTCTACTGCGGGATGGGCCAGAATGCCACAATCCTTTAGAATCTAGTCCAATCAATTTTCACTATTTCAAAACTCGTCCCCCTGCTCTAGGACGCCTTAAATTAGCTGCTCAGTTGTTGGCTTCTCTACTGCGCGATCGCCCTGAGCGAGTTTTTTGCGGCCATATCAATCTCGCCCCCATGATCCAGGCGCTATGTCAACCGCTAGGGATTCCCTATACTGTCTTGACCTATGGCAAAGAATTTTGGGTCAAGTTGCCACAGCATGAGCAAAAGGCTCTACAGCAGGCAGCCAGTATTTGGACAATTAGCCGCTATAGCCGCGATCGTGCCTGTGAGGTCAATGGGCTAGACCCGCAGCTAGTCAAGTTGCTTCCCTGTATTGTTGATGGCGATGCCTTTACCCCTGGCCCTAAAAACCCAGCTTTAGTCGAAAAGTATGGTTTGGCTGGATCCAAAGTGCTGATGACTGTGGCCCGACTTTGGGCAGGGGACCGATATAAAGGGGTGGATGTAACGATTCAAGCTCTGCCTGCGATCGCTCAAGCCTTTCCGCAGGTGAAGTACCTAGTGATTGGTCGGGGTGATGACCAGCCTCGATTGGCCCAATTAGCTCAAGATTTAGGGGTGGCAGATCGAGTCGTGTTTGCGGGCTTTGTGCCAACTGAAGAGCTAGTTGAGCATTACCGCTTAGCTAATGCCTACGTTATGCCCTCCCAGGAAGGCTTTGGCATAGTCTACCTAGAGGCGATGGCTTGTGGCGTGCCTGTGGTGGCAGGAGATGCAGACGGTTCCGCCGATCCGCTACAAGATGGCAAACTCGGCTGGCAAGTGCCTCGGCGTGACTCAGAGGCAGTAGCTGCGGCCTGTATTGAGATTTTACGCAACACTGAGGATGCTGTGGGTAAACCAAGCGATCGCCGCTGTGACGGAGCTTGGTTGCGCCAAGAAGCTTTATCTTTGTTTGGCGCTGAGGCGCTGACTCAGCAATTAAAACAATTACTGAGTTCGACAATAGGGGAGTCAACAAAGCTATCCTAAAAAAAGCAAGAATTTGTTGCCTCTAGGAGCTTGCTGTGAATCAAGACAGCCTCAGAAGTTTTCAGTTAACCCTCGCTGGTGCAAGTCGCTGGCTTATGTTCCTAGCTTTGCTCTGGCTGCTAGGATTAGCGGGTTTGGGCTGGCTGGTTAAGTCATTTCTGCTTGTGGTTGGTTTTATTTGCTTAGCGCCAGTCATTGCATTTTTAGGCTTTCGCTGGTGGCTGAAGCGCAACTTAGTCCAGGCTCAATGCCCCGTTTGTGGCTCTGAGGTGGCGGGCATCAACCAGACCCAGATTGAGTGTGCTAGTTGTGGGGAAGCACTTAAGGTAGAGAAAGGCCATTTAAGCCGTCTGACGCCACCGGGAACCATTGATGTGCAAGCCATTGAAGTGCCAGCCCAACCGATTGACCGTTAGCAGGACATTTTTTCAACGCGATCGCCTAACTACCCATCTCAATCAAAAAAGTGGACAGTTCTGAAAGAAGAACCATCCACTTTTTTGTTTAAGTCACTAGCGGTTTAGGCTTTTGTTAGTTGGGAGCCTGAGAAATGGACAGTCGGTAAGCATGCTGTCCTTGGCCGCGATCGCCAACGTAAACAGAGTAGGTACCAGGAGACCAAAAACCTGAGATTTGAGCTGGCTTCTGGGAATAAGTATCTGCTAAAGAACAGAATCGTCCCCCTGGACCATCAATTAGCAAGGTGGGTTGACCTTCACTTTGCACTGCAAAACGCAGGTAAGGAACCGCCTGAGTCACTTGAATCACCTGACTGGGGGTATTACTGACATAGCCACAATCGCTACTTTTAGCTCCGCCCGATGTGCCTGTTAGTACTTGAGGGTCAGGCTGAAACCCTGGAGCAACAGGTAAAGGTTTACTCTGAGCTGAACCAGCAACTGTCAAAGCCACCACCAGGGCTGTAGGAACAGCAAGCCAATATTTGTACGTCTTCATCTTGCTCACCCCTCAAAAAGTGTGGAGTGCTCCTAATTCCAGTATCCGCAATTTCCGGCGAATTGCGGAACTGATATGTTCATGTTTCTAGATTGTCACAGAACTTTTTATTGCTGAGGCAGCTAAAGTCCTACGCAACCAATCACTAACTGACTAGGTCGAGTGGCGATATTGTTCTAATAGTTGTGGAATGTGGTCATAGCCATCGACCCCGATCACGGAAGCAATTTGACGGCGGTATTGTTCTAAAGCTGCTTGAAACCCTGCTTCCCCCATTTGCCCCTGCAAAATCATTAGTAGCCCTGCGGGTTGCCGCCACTCACTAGAGGCAATTTGCTCTAGAAGATACATGCCCAAACAGCCACTATAAACAGATTTTTCCAAGTTTTGCAGACGGTAGTAGGCTTCAGCTAAGTGAGCTAAGTTGCGAGCTTGTAAATAGACATCCCCAGAAAACTGCGCCGCTTGAATCCCACCTTCTAAATAAGCGATCGCTATTTGTGATTGATCTAAGACAATATGAGCGATCCCCAAGCTGCTGAGACAGAGGGCTTGGCTTTGGCGATCGCCTAACCGTTCAGATAATTTCAATCCTTGCTGTAAATAATCAATCGCACTTTCGTAGGTTTCAGGTTCAACTTGTTCTAGCTGCTGCGCTTGTAGCACTTCGCTGTAACCCAGGTTAGCTAAAGCATTGGCCTCACCCAAGCGATCCCCAGCCTGACGACTCAGAATCAAGGCCCGCTGACTGTAATTGATCGCTTCGGCATAATTTTTCTCCGATACGCAAGCCCGACTGAGGTGGTTGAAGTTGGCAATTTCACAGGGGCGATCGCCTGCTGTCCGCGCCAGCTCCAAAGCTTGTTGATGAAAATTTTGCGCCCGGTCATATTGGCCTTGCGCCCGGAAAGAATAGCCGAGTAAGGTCAGGATTCTGGCTTTTTCCTGAGTGCCTTCGGCTCGCCGTAATGGTTCATCCAGGTAATTCAGGGCATCTCGTAAATAGTTGCCAGCAAAGGAAGCAAAAATGCCACCGTAAAGCGGAAAGTACTCGCGTTGCGCAAAGGTTCGCAGGATTTGCAGTGTGCTCTGAAAGGCTGCATTGGCAAAGCGATCGCCTAAACCTACGCCCATTTGGGACCACAGGACGGCGAATGCCAGAAACGTCGAGATGGAGAGCTTGGACCCGACTTTGGAATCGTAGACCAACTTATCAAACCACGTCACCAAACCTTGCTGTAAACCGCGCAGAATCACCGTGAGTTCAACCCAATCTTCGAGGTCCACGGTTTGATGTCTACCCCACTCAGCCGCCGATTGTTCATGAGCGAGGGCCTGGAATAAAGATTGAGGCATGGGACTACCAACTTGTTTGGCCCACAGTGCCCAAGGACCACGCTGACCTGGCACACCTTCAAACCCTAACTGCCCTTGGTTTTGGTCGTAAATCCAGCCCACCAAATGGTCTTCTAAACGACGCCAAGCGGCGATTCCGCGCCCAATGCCTGTCGCTAGTTGCTCAATCTGCTGCTGAGAGTCAGTCTCGGTGACGGCAGCGGCTTGCTGCTGTAACGCTTTAGCAAGCTGTTGCCACTGCTGTATCGTCACGATTTGCCCCCGATTGGGATCGGTGACTTGAATCAAGGTTGTTAAGCGCTGCTCAGGCTCAGCCGCTACGACTTGACGCACTGCGGTCGTGAGCATTTCTGTCGCTTGGTTTTGCTCTTGCCAACGTTCCCACTCGCCTTGGATGGTTTGTAAGGCTCTCAGCGTACGGTTGACTTTAGCGAGTTTCAGCTCATCAGTTTGGATTTCGACTTGACGTTGAGCGGCAGTGAGGCGATCGCCCAAACAACGCTCAAAGATCTCCCCCGTCCCGGCACTCACCTCTTGCAATAGCATTTGATAAACCTGCTCTTTAGAGCGGATTTTGCCCTTGAGTGTGGTTTCGACAATGCGATCGATGAGTTCTAGATAGCGACTAGCTAGTGGAGTAGCACCACTCACAGGATCAGCCATAGAATTTAAACGCTTTTAGAGAATTTTCAGTTACCTTACCGAGAGTCTAGCTAAGCACAATCTTTTTTATTTTTTCTTATAAACTGAGCGTGCTTGGGCGACTTCTCTTCGCTACAATCGCAGACACAACAGTAGATTTACTGAGTCCGCTGCTGTTCCTCACCATTTTCGCGATCGCTGCCGAAATTCAGCATGGGAATTTAGCTGAACTTCTACGGCATGAGTTGGTTTTAGAACAAGGATTTGTCCTACTTTACCAGGGTAGCTTTTTTGGTAGGGCTGCTTGCGCAAGTCTAGTCACTAGTTGGTGGATCGTACTGATGAGCTATGACTTAACACCGCGATCGCCTTCATAACCTAATCTCAGCTTGACCCAGGCTCTACGCGGGTAGAGACCTCCTACCCAAGAATTACAAGAACCAATAGACTGCATAACTAGTGACGGGGAGTTTTTGAAGATGGCGAGCCCAACTGTGAGGAGAAGCACCAATCGCTCTCAATCAATGCTACCTAGTTGGCGCTTCAAACGGTTGCCCTTACTACCTCGACGCTGTGGAGCTTGGCTCATTGAGGTTTCTCTAGTTGTGGCTAGCGCTTGGGTGCCGTTCAGCTTAGGGGAATACGCCAAACTCCACTCTGCCAGTGAGCCAGTGCCACTCAATCCCTTTGTCGCTCAAGCTGAAGCGGCGATCGCCCGAACCCTAGCGATTCCGGTGGGTGATCGCGATCGCACAGTTCCTCCCCTGACAAATTTGCTGTGGTCTGGTGCTGTGGTGGCTCCATTTGTGGTGGCGGGGCTAAACCTATACTCACTCGCTAAGACTGGCAAAACCCAACCCAAGCGCTGGTTTGCCGTCAAGGTAGTGACGGCTACGGGAGCGCCTCCCGGTTTGGTGCGAGCGATAGTACGAGAAGGCATTGGGCGCTGGGGTTTGCCGCTGGGACTTGCTTACACGATCTGGCGCTACAGTGGGGCTTTTCCTGACCTCAGTATTTTGTTGGGGTTAGCTAGCTTTCTAGTATTAGGTGAAAACTTTAGTGCCCGCTTCAACGCGCGCCGACGGGCTTGGCACGATCGCTTGAGCGGTACCACTGCGATCGACGCAGCCCAACCCACTTCTATCTATAGCGACCATGTACAGGTATTGCGTCGTGACCATCAAGCTTGGTCAGAGCAGTCATCTCAGTGGAGCGAGGAAGATGCGGCGATCGCGGCCATTGTACTGACACCAGAAAAAGGCTGGCGGGGACAAGGGTTGTGGTACTGGATGCGTCAACATCCTGGCATGACCCTGCTGATCGTGTCGCTCTCTAGCATAGCGTTGGTACTTGGCACCTTTGTGGGCACCCAAGTCTATGTGCAAAGCCAAGCCAATCGTCGGGAGTTTAAGCAGCAGGATAATCAAGTCTTTCTAGCGTTGGTGAGTAAGCTGACCCCCACCTCTCCCGGTGCCCCAGATGAGCGGCAAGGAGCAATTTTGGCGCTGGGTACGGTGAACGACTCACGGGCAGTGCCGCTATTAGTGGATTTGTTGGGACAAGAAGACAAACCTGCCCTGATTGATGCGATTCAGCAAGCTTTGGTCAGTAGTGGTCCCAATGCTCTGCCTTACCTGCAACGACTGAATCAATCTTTGAAGACTGATTTGGAGTCGCTGCGCTACGGCAATAACGAGAAGGAGTACAAGTTATTGGCGTTGAGACGACGGGCGACTCAACGAGCGATCGCTAAATTGCTGACAATCTATAGCGGTCAAGTGCATGCTGCCGATTTGAACCGAGTAGACCTAGGCCGCGTCGCTGAAGGGGCAGCTCAATTTACACTCGTGTTGGATCAAATCGATTTATCAGGGGTCCAACTGAAAAGTGCCATTTTGGCGGGCGCGAGTTTGCAAGGCAGTCGATTCTATGGAGCGGGCGAAGATGAGCGCTGGGGAACCTTCGATGATTGGGTTACCGACTTAAGTGGGGCTGAACTCAAAGATGCCAACTTAACCGGAGCCTTGCTAGGGAATGCTTTGATGGAGCGCACGAATTTAATTCGGGCCATCCTTAACAAAGCGGATCTTTCAAAGGCTCGTCTGTCAAAATCGAACCTCAGTAGTGCCAAACTGGTTGCTGCTAATTTTCGCCAAGCCATCTTGAATCATGCCAGCCTTACAGGTGCGGATCTAGGAAACGCTGACTTCTCCGAAGCAAACTTGCAAGCTGCTCGATTGGGTCAAGCTAGTGCGACCGCCACAAAATTTCAGTTGGCTAACTTAGTGCGATCGGAGTGGCAAGGAGCCGATTTGACTGGGTCAGACTTTAGCCAAGCTAACCTCCAGTATGCGGATCTAAGCTCGACCCAACTGGCAGAGGCTAATTTCAAAAATGCGCAATTACAGAATGTCAGTTTCCGCAACGCAGATCTTAATCAGGTAAATTTACGCGGGGCCAACGTTACGGGAGCAGACTTCCAAGGGGCGATTTTTACACCTCCCTCCTCTAAGCCTTCTAGCCAGTTCATTCAATTAGCACCTAGTGTTTCACAGTCTGGTCTGTTTAAAGGTGTTAATTTTGTCGATGCTAAAAATTTGAATCCTACTCAGATTGCCTATATTTGCGCTCAAGGGGGTCGTCATCCTCAGTGCCAATAGGCTGTCTCTCTATTTTGTAAGTGGCGTGGGCGAAACCCGTATCCTACAAAACAAAATGCAAAACCTGTGCTAATCAGTCAATCAGCTAGATTATTGCGCTGCTTGGGTGAAAATAAGTAACAAGATGCCTGGTTTAAAACTAGGAATTTGCTTGAATAGACCTGAGGGTGAATCAGCCTAGATGAAGGGCTGACGGCTGAAGTTGAATTGAGCGAGACAAATCAATCAATGCTACTGGTAGTGAGGAGTTGGCAATGAAGAGTCTTAAGCGCCTGTCGCAAAGTAAAAGTTGGGCTGGGTTGGCTACGGCGATCGCTCTAGGGGGCGCTGTTGTAGCGGCAGGAGTTGAAGGTCTCGCCCCATCCGCAGCATCGGCACAGGCTGCCTATGGGAGTTATGTTGGCGTTGGTCCCTCGATTGGTCTCACCGATGGCTCCATTAACGAAGACAGCGAAAATGCTTTGGTCATTGCCGCGCGTTACAAGCTGCTAAAGTTGCCAATTTCTCTCAGAGCCCAAGCCTTGATTCTGAATGACAATACGGCGATCGTGCCCACTGTGTCCTACGACATCCCGCTGAGCTGGCAAGCGGATGCCTATATTGGGGCAGGATATTCTTTCTCAGAGGGCGACTCTACTTCGCCTCTAGGCAATCAAGATGCCTTTGCTATTCAACCAGGCATTGACTACGCTCTGCCCAACAGCAAACTCGTGGTGTTTGGCAACGCCATTATTGCCTTTGATGCCTACCGGGAGAGTGGTGGAACAGCGGTCTCTGTGCAAGGTGGAGTCGGATATCGATTTTAATTCCAGAGACTAGAAGCTAGGAGTCGGAAGCCAGGAGCCAGAATTTAGATGGTTCTTGGCTTCTTCATCAAGGTAGTCATGGTAGCCAAAGAGATCTAGAAATAATAAAGCTATTCTTCGGCGGTCGCCTTTTCTGGGGTAGTTTGATCAGGGTTTAGCATGCCACTCTGAATCACAAGTTGGGGCCAGACCAAGATAAAGAAACCCATCCAAGCCAGAATTGGCACTGCAACGAGGCAGGTGAACCAAATGGTGTGGGCGAGGAACCAACTGCCCGCAATAATGGTGATGCCCGTGAGCAAAATGGACCAAGGTTGGCACCACCAAGGTTTATAGGACCAAGGACTGATTTGAGAAGATTCAGACAAAATCTGACGCGATCGCTCCAGAACTCAACAGGGGTTATATAAAGAAACTGTGTTTTAGAAGGCACATCACTTTGAGTACAATGCTAAAACAAACATGACTAGAGTGTGGCTACTGCTCTAGTAATGGAAGGGGTACTGGATCATTCTGCAACTGCATCTTCTGGCGATCGCCATGCCTCACCGCAACTTTGATTCTTTCCGAACTCAGCATTTGTCTGACCTGGAGTGGCCTGCCAATCCTGAACTGCAAGGCCAAATTACAGAATTGCAGAACTCCTATAGCTCCCACTATAAGTTGCTGAATGTAAACGCTTGGGCGATCGCGAAAACAATGGACAAGTTCTATCCAGGTTTTTGGAATCGCTTCATGGCAAATCGGCAAGTGGCGTTGCAGCAATTTCTGGAGCAGAAGCGCCAGCAAGCAGCTCAGGATGCAGCTTCTACACCGCCCTCTGCCAGCTTGGAAATTCCAGAATAAATAGGTAAGGTGAGCATTGCCCACCCTACAAAACGATTCGAATAGCTTCTAAAAGCTGCCTCTAAGAGCGAGAAGCTGCCAAATTTAAGGGTTGATCCAGCTTGATTAAGATGAACTCGCTATCATCCAGTTTGCCTGGAATCCGACCCGAACTAAAGGGATAGTTGTTGTCGTTGATCACCAAGAGAGTATTGGCGTCAATCGGTAACACGTCTTCAATCGTCACGAACGGGAATGTAAACCGACCGTTCACAGTGCCATTACCACCCAGACCTTGAGGGTCAGAAATGTTGAGCAAATCTACGAGTAAATCCTTTTTGACAAAGCCAGCCTTGTCTTGCTGCCGCAAATCTACTTTGTAGAGACGCTTGAACTGGGCAGGATCAGTAAAGTTGGGATTGTTGGGATCACCTTGGCGGTTGTCCCGTTCAATCACAATAAACTCAGAGTCGTTAATGGCGGTAAAGTCGCCAATCGCATGACTGGGGTCTTCTAGCCGATAACCAAGAACTTTTCCGCTATAGCGCTTGCTGGCTAGGTCAAACTCATGAATCAAGAGGCGATCGCGCTGCGGATCACTCACCACAGGCTTCTCTAGCAAAGCGTAGAGTTTGGTGCCACTGGTATTTAGAGCCATGCCCTCAAACCCACCAGAGCGGGGTAAATTCGCCGCCGTCACCCGTTCTTGATCGGTAGGTAGGTTGGCGAAGGCAGGATTGTCAGGCGATTGAATGAAGGGGCGATCGCCCAGCTTGAGGAAGTTGGGTAGGGGAATGGGTGGTTCTAAAAGTTGACCATTGGCGCTGGTATGCAACAAATAAGGCCCAAACTCATCCCCAAACCAATAAGTTCCGTCACTCACTCGACGAAATGCCTCCAGATCAAAATCAGCGCCCGTTAATAGGCGGCGCGATTTGATCGTTGCTGCAACTGGAATTCCTTGCGGTTGGCTGGGGGAGATGCTGCTCGAATAAATCTTTTGCTCCGCCACAATAGGGAAGCCAGTTTGGTTGCGGCGATCGCTGAGCGAGATAAAGCTTTGACGACTAAACTGGCTTAACCGCCCACCAGTTTTTAGGTTGACCGGAAAGACACGCCCAGAAGCAAAGTCGGGTTCAACGGCATAAAAGCGCAGGGGGTAATCTGGAGAATTAGCCTTGGCCCCATAACCGTTGTCTGACAGAACCAAAAAGGTGCCTGGTTTCGGTCCGGGCAGCACCGCAGAAAAACCTTGGACAGGTAGTTTCTCCACAAACGGCACCGAAACTTCATTCGTCGCGCTAATTAGCTGCCCAGAAGTGGGGCCAGGCGCAAAGGTATTGGCTGGCAGAACGGCGCGTCCTACCAACTCTACGGCGATCGCAGGCACATATAGACCTAAAGCATAGAAGGTGCTGACGACCGAAAAAATTGCCGTCAGTCCTGCAACGGAGACTCGTAACTTGGAATGGTGGGTTGAACTTACAGCCTTGTTTACGTTCATCGTCAGCAGTTGAGGTGTGGATAGCGCAACCATTAGCACTCAAAACTTACTGATGATGGGTTAAGGGAACCCTTGCCCAGCCGTTAAGATGTCCTTAAAAAAATCTGATTTCATGAAATCTTGCTGGGAAAACTGCTACTCGCTGTCTTTAGCAACTACTTGAGGCAAGCCCATACTGTAGTTAAGGACACGGCTCTCTAGGTTGTAGCTGATTTCTCCCTTCTTCACGAGCGATCGCACAAAGTGCTCCAAGTCTGAACCAATGCGACGCAGGTTATAGTCGGTTAAGTCTTCCCCTTCATTCGCAGCAACCAGCTCATCAAACTTGCGATATACCTGTTGCAAGGCAGCGTCATTCCATACAAACTCGTTGTCTGGGTCAACATCCAAGGTCAAAACGCCATCAGCAGGATTCAGTTCAGTGCCTTTCACTTCCGCAGTAAAGATGTGGATGTGGCGGGTTGTAGACTTGAGTAGCATAGGAAATGTTACGGTCTATTGAGTGTATTGACTCATTCTAAACTACGACCATGAAACTCCTGTTTATTCGTCATGCTCAGTCTGTGGGAAACATAGAACGGCGGATGCAGGGGCATGGTGAGTTTGAGCTTTCGGCCAATGGCAAAATCCAAGCGGGGAAGCTGGCTCAGCGCTTACTAGAGGAATCTTGGTGGCCTTCCGCAGTCTATAGCAGTCCCTTAAAGCGGGCGGTACAAACCACCGAAATTTTGGTAAATCACTTTGTTACGGCTCCTTTGCCTGCTGCCGTCAGTGACCTGATTGATAGTGAAGACACTTCCGCGGTGAGCATAGCCACAGGGTCTCAAAAACCCTATGCCTTTCAAGTGTCTTACGCTGATGAGCTGACAGAGTTTCAGAATGGCATTTTTCAAGGCTTAACTTGGATGGAAGCGAAGGCGCGATACCCAGAGTTTTGCCGCACCTTAGAAACCTCGCCCGACTGGATTCAAATTCCCGAAGCCGAATCGCTACAAGAAGCTCGCGATCGCGCCCACCAATTTATCCAAAAGTTACTGGCCCAACATCAGGACTCTGACCAAATTTGGATTGTGACTCACAGCTGGATTTTGCAGCATTTGATTGCGGAGTTGATGGGTTGCGATCGCTCTTGGCGCTTACATGCCCGCAATACGGCTTTGTTTGAATTTTGGCTCGATCGATCGCGTTGGCACCTGCAAGACCAGAACCGTTTTAATACCGATCTCTGGCAAGTGCGCCGCTTTAATGATTGCCGCCATTTGGCCTCTTGAAAGCTCGACAATGAGGCGCTAAAGTCTCTGTCAAGACAGATTTCTACCTGGGGTTTTTGAACAGTTTCAATCCACCTCAAGGTACAGTATTGTGAGCAGGGAACCTGGATGACTGCGGCTAAAGTTCAGGATTTTTATTTCGACCGCTGAGCGCACAATGGTAGATTCAATTGAAAATATTACCAAGCAAGCCCGCCAAGGCAGCGTGGCAGCGATTATTCAAGTTTTGAATGACAAGCTGGCGGATTCTGGTGTTAGGACCAGAGCCATTTTTGAGGATGGCGTGCTACAGCTTTTGTGCGAAGCAGCGGATGTCGATCAACTAGAGCAATCTACTTTAGTTGAGCGGGTGCGTCAGATTCTGGAGTCGATTTCCCCCCGCAATATCCGCCGCGTCAAAATTAACAGCCGCATTGTGCGAGAGCAACAACTGTTGTGGCTCGAAGAAATTAATCGCGATCCAGAAAATCAATTGCTTTGGTCGCAGGAAATTACTCTAACTCGGCCTAACCTGTTCAAGCAGTTCATGGAGGATTTGCAGAGCCAGCAAGCAGAACAAGCGGCTGGTATGCCAAAAACTCCTTCTCCTCGCCAAGTCCGGGAGCAACGCCAATTTAAGCGAGGCGTGGTGGGTGGTACTTTAGCGAGTTTACTCCTGCTGTTGCTGGGTTGGGGTGCCTACAGTTGGTTTGGCCCAAAATTCCAGAGTAATAGCCAAGCGAATACAACGCCATCTCCAGACTCGGCCCAATCTCCTGAGCCTAACGCTACTAGTACTAACTCTGCTGCGATCGCCCCTAGCCCCTCTACTGCTCCTAACCCTTCGCCAGTTGTTCCAGCAAGTCCTAGTCCTAGTCCTGAAGCTGCGATCGCTCCCACTTCTGCCGATCCTTTCGCAGATGCAGTCAGACTCGCCGAACAAACCGCCAGTGATGGAAAAGCAGCTCAATCCTCAGCCGATTGGCTAGCTTTAGCCGCAAAATGGCAACAAGCCTCAGACCTAATGGGCCAAGTAACTACCCAAGACAAGCGCTACAGCATCGCCCAAGATCGTACTGCTGTCTACCAACGCTTTAGCGAAGCTGCCCTTCAAGAAGCCAAAAAGAAACAAGGTCAATCTGCTATCAGAACTGGAAACCAGTAGGTTTAGAACTTATCCTGCATAGCTAAGTTGATTAAATCCTGAAGACTAGGAAAAGCAGCAGACAGTTCCGCAATCTATCTGCCTACGTTGCCATACTATGTGGAAGGCGGATAGCTTTAGCCTACATGCTTGTATTGTCATGATGCGTAAAGCTGATAACCTGCGAATCGTTGGCTTCTTTATGAATTAGAGACAAGCCTCTGAAGTATAGTGATGCTCAAAATTGGTAGTGATGACGTAATGAGAGCCTTACACTCAAGGCTGCCAGTGGTGTAGATCATTACATCTTGAACACTACCAGGAATATTTAAGTAGGTTCTTAAGATAGCTCTGAAGTAGAGAAATCTATCTTCTAACCACTCTCATTGTTGTGATGAATTATTCAAAAATGCTAAATAGCCTTAAAAAACGTAAAGTAATCTTTGTCGGTGGAGTACATGGGGTTGGCAAAACAACCTTCTGCAAAGCTCTAAAGGCACAGCTTGACGTTCAGCATTTTTCAGCAAGCGATCTCATTGCCAGAGAAAAAAAAGAACAATATTTCCAGGATAAAAGAGTTCAGAATATTGATGAAAATCAAGATGTGCTTGTGACAGCCTTAAATAAGTATTTAAAAGATGAGACTTGGTATCTTCTGGATGGACATTTTTGCCTTCTAAGTAAGGATGGAGAAATCACTAAAATCCCAGATTCAACCTATGAAGGAATTAATCCCTGCGCGATTATTCTCTTATTTGATAGACCTGAGAATATCTATGATCGTCTAAGTGAAAGAGATAATATTACTTATGATTTAGCTTTGCTACACTCTTTTCAGGAGCAGGAGATAGACTATGCCAAGTACATATCTAATAAATTAGGAATTCCTTACCGAATGTGCGACTCTGCACAGACCAAAAGTGAAACATATTGCTTTGTTGAGAATTTAATAATGTGAGGAGCATCTTGATGAGAATTTTACTAGATACGAATATTCTAATTCATAGAGAAGCCAACCGCGTTTTGAGAGGTGAAATAGGGATCCTATTTAATTGGCTCGATAAATTGCATTATGAAAAGTGTGTTCACCCACTTTCTTTAGAAGAGATAAGAAGGCACAAAGACCCTGATGTAGTTAAAACTATTGAGGCAAAAATACAAAACTATAATTTACTAAAAACTGAAGCACCTGAAGTAGAGAAAATTATTAAACTAAGGCAGAAATACGACAAGAATAGGAATGATTTGATTAATACATCTTTAATTAAAGAGGTTTATTCTGACAGAGTTAATTTTTTAATTACTGAAGACAGAAAGATTCATTTAAAGGCAAATGAATTAGGAATAGCTTCACGAGTATTTAAAATAGATTCGTTTCTAGAAAAAGTTACAGCAGAAAACCCACAGCTTGCAGACTATAAGACTCTTGCTGTGAAAAAAGAGTATTTTGGAAATCTTAATATACAAGACCAGTTCTTTAAATCTTTCAAAGAAGATTATCCAGGATTTGTGAATTGGTTTAATCAAAAATCAGATGAGATCGCTTATATTTGCCTTTCGGAAATAAAGGAAATTTTAGCATTTTTATATCTTAAAGTTGAAGATGAGAATGAGAACTACAGAGATATTCAGCCTATTTTTGACTCAAAGCGAAGACTTAAAATTGGCACATTTAAGGTAGTCCTAAATGGATTTAAGCTAGGAGAGAGATTTCTCAAGATAGTTTTTGATAATGCGCTTGCATACAACGTTGATGAAATATACGTAACTGTCTTTGATAAAACGCCTGAGCAACAGCGTTTAATACTCTTACTGGAAGATTGGGGCTTTGTGCGTCATGGTTTTAAGAAAAGCGCCTCAGCAGAAGAAATCGTTTTAGTGAGAGATTTCTCTGCCAAGGTCAACTTAGAAAATCCACGCGCGACCCACCCTTACTTCTCAGTTCAACAGAACAAGTTTATAGTCCCCATTTACCCTAAATATCATACTGAGCTTTTTCCCGATTCTATACTACGCACAGAGTCTCCTATCGATTTTGTTGAGAATAAACCCAATAGGAATGCGATACAAAAAGTATATATTTCTCGGTCAATCGAAAAAAACTTATCTCCTGGAGACATAATAGTTTTCTATCGTACAAAATCTGGTGGTTCAGCGCATTATACCTCTGTAGCGACCACCATCGGAGTTGTTGAAAAAGTTATAACAGACATACCCAATCTAGAAACGTTTGTTTCTCTGTGTAGAAAAAGAAGCGTTTTTACGGATAAAGAGTTGGCTGAACATTGGAATTACAATCCAGAAAATAGACCTTTTATAGTCAATTTTCTGTATGTTCATTCTTTTCAAAAGCGTCCCAATCTTAAATCTTTGAGAGAAAATGGTATTATTTTAGAAGCTCCACGCGGATTTGAAAGATTAAGCGATGAATCGTTTCAAAGACTCTTGCAAGAGGCGAACTCAGACATGCGTCTTGTTGTCAATCAAGCCTGAATTTGTTGAAAAAATATTTCAAGGAGATAAGAAGTATGAGTTTCGAAAAATACTGTTTAAATCTGCTTATGTAACTAAAATAATTATTTATGCTTCAAGTCCTGTCAAAAAAGTTGTTGGAGAATTTGAGATAGATGATGTTTTATCCCTAAGCATAGATCAGCTATGGTCTGAGACAAGACAATACGCAGGAATCAACAAGGAATTTTACGATAACTATTTCTTCGGAAAATCTATTGGCTACGCAATTAGAATAAAAAACGTAAAAAAATATTCAAAACCTTTAGAACTAAATTCATATAATATTCGACGGGCACCTCAATCATTTGTGTACTTGAGTGAATCTTAATTTTTTGGTAAATGTATTGCGCCAGTCTCTAAAAAATTCTCCTAACTCTGAATTTACAATTTTTTCGTACAAAAATTTAGAATAAAAGCTCATTTTTACTTAATAAACTGAGTGCAATTGCCGCTCTTTCTCTTAGCTAAAAGCCAAATTCAAAATTGGTGAAATGTTATTCACTACGGGCGTAAGTCAAATCGTCGTCTAATTCCTCAGAGTCATAATGCCGCACAACTCCACGCTGAGCGAGTAATTGCCCAAATTCAAATTTATCTAGTTGAGCCAATTCCCGCGCTTTGCCGAAAGATAAAACATTTTGGGTATAGAGGGCGATTGCCAATTCTTGCAGCAATTCCTGTTCAATACGCTGCTCTGGTAAACGGATCGCTTGCAGAATGGAATCAGAAATTGAGAGTTGCAGTCCCATCTACTCAAAGGTTGCTTGAAGTTCATCTACCACCATATTAGATGGGTAGATGGTACGCTCATCAACTTCAGGCTAAGCTAAGATGCACTGGCGCTGAAGGGCTTGGTTTAGCAGGACGCGATACTCTTTTTGCTTGATGATGTAAGCTCCGAACCGCTCTAGGTGGGGGTTCATCATCTGGGCATCAAAGAAGACAAATTGACGCGATCGCAAGCGTTCTACCAACTTCACCAGTGCCACCTTTGAGCCATCGGGGATGTGGAAAAACATCGACTCGCCAATGAACGCACCACCGATGACGATGCCTAAAATTCCACCTGCTAAGCGATCGCCCTGCCAAGTCTCAAAGCTGTGTGCCCAACCTGCGGCGTGGAGGGCTTGGTAAATTTCTTTGAGCTGTGGGGAAATCCAAGTGGTTTCGCGATCGGCACAGCCTTCTACCACTGCGGTAAAGTCTCGGTTCACCGCAACAGTAAAGCGCTCTTGATTCAGGACTCGTTGCAGCGATCGCGGATACCGAAACCGTTCATCTAGAGGAATCAGCGTGCGTTGACGGCTAGAATACCAATCCAACGCGCCCGACTCATCCGCCATCAAGAAATAGCCCTGAGCGTATCCCTGAACAATAGTGGGAACATCAAAGGGTAAGGATTTCGACGCCATCCTCAGTTACAGCTATGGTGTGCTCAAATTGGGCGGATAGCTTGCGGTCTTTGGTCACTGCCGTCCAATTGTCATCCAATACTTCGACTTCCCAGGTGCCTTCGTTGATCATGGGTTCAATCGTGAACACCATGCCTGCCCGTAGCTTTTTACCTGTACCTCGCTTGCCGTAGTGAGGGATGAAAGGCTCAGTATGAAAGACGCGGTGGACTCCATGCCCTGTGAAATCTTGAACCACCGAAAAACCTTCTGCTTCGGCATACTCCTGAATCGCGGCCCCAATGTCTCCGACTCGCGCATCTGGTTTAACTTCAGCAATGCCTCTTCTTAAAGATTCCTCGGTCACTTCCACCAACTTTTTCGCTAGAGGTGACGGTTGACCCACAAAGTAGGTTCTAGAAGTATCTCCATAAAAACCATCCACGATCGGCGTGACATCAATGTTGATAATGTCGCCTTCCTTCAAAATTTGCTTAGCATTGGGGATACCGTGACAAACCACATGGTTAACGCTGGTACAGATCGACTTAGGAAAGCCATGATAACCCAGGGGAGCACTCTTAGCTCCGTGTGCTTGGGTCCAACGTTCTGCTTCGTCATTAATTTCTAAAGTACTAATGCCTGGTCGTACCAGCGGTTCTAAATGGCTCAGCAACTCAGATGCAAAGCGTCCAGCCTGACGCATTTTGTCTATTTCGCGATGCGAAAGCAGTACCAGCGGTTCTTTCCCCATTATCTTGAATCCCCCTTGTGTCTTGGCCGTACTATTTCACCAGATTAATTTTGCTAGTTGGGTTAAACATAACCCCGCAAATCTAGTTTGGTGAAGCCGATCTGAATGGTTGTTGCAGTTTGTTCAGAGGCTCTAATCCGGCGTTGGGGTAGCGGTATAGTGGTTAGAGAAACCCTCTGTTTCCAAGAAGCATCCTAGTTAAGCTGAGCTAGCTTTCCTCTAGGCTGCCTTCAAACAGTTGTCAATTTGCTAGGTCAATGGCCGAACCAATTCCCCCCATCACCCTGCCTCCTGCCGAAAACCCCCAGCAGGAAGGAGAATGGCTAAAAAGCGTTTTATGTCAGTGGCTAGACCACGAATTTATTCCTGAAGCCATTAACCAGCAGATCGCTGAGAGAGCCACTCAAGTTTTTGTTCGCCAACGGATGGAAGGCGAAAATGACTTAGGAGCACTCGTGATTGCCATCGTCACCGAAATGCAAGCCTTTGATTTTTCTAAAAGCTTTTTCAGCGAGTTTGCTGTAGCCAATGCAGTCAGCGACCTGCTCTTAGATAGCTTGGGAATCGATCGCTGCTGTGGTCAGTGATCGGAGTAGTCACTGCGTGGATTTTGGATTTCGGATTTTGGATCGCAAATGATTGACTAATCCAAAACCTAAAATCCAAAATCTGTTTACCAGCTAGACTTAACGACTCCGGGCAGTAGACCTTGGTGGGCCATTTCCCGGAATACGTGACGAGACAAGCCAAAGTCACTGTAGTAGCCTCTAGGACGACCGGTCACCCAGCAGCGATTCCGCAAGCGAGTGGGGGCGCTGTTACGAGGCAACTGTTGGATTTGACGGTGAATTTCAAGCTTTGCTTGTTGGGAAGTTGCTTGGGCAAATTGTTCCTGTAGCTCTTCCCGTTTTTGAGCGTACTTGTCAACCAACTTCTGGCGACGCTTTTCCCGCTCAATCATGCTTTTCTTAGCCATGAATTGCCTGGTTTCTCTCAAATAAAGACAGCATTTTCTATTCTATCTGATTCGACAGACCCTGATCTACCCCCATGTCGATTAATCAGATTTGTGGGGCTGTGAGTAAGGGCGGTTGCAAAGCTGCTATATCCACCTTGTTTGGATCAGCGGAGGAGCAGAGGTCGGCTAGAAGGCAGCGATCGCAAGCAGGGTTACGAGCATTGCAAACCGCCCGCCCATGATAAATGATCCGAATCGACCAATTTTCCCAATCTGGTTGTGGCAGCAGCTTAATCAAGTCCCGCTCAATATGAATGGGGTCGGTGTGCTTGGTGAGTCCTAAGCGTTGAGTCAGCCGCTTAACATGAGTATCGACCGTCACCCCAGCATGAATTCCGTAGGCATGGGCTAATACCACATTCGCTGTTTTACGAGCCACGCCTGGGAGTTTCAGCAAATCTTCCATCAACTTGGGCACTTGACCATTAAATTCAGTCTGAATCAAATAGCAAGCTGCCCGAATATTTTTGGCTTTGTTGCGGTAGAACCCGGTCGATCGCACTAAAGTTTCCAAGTCTAGTGGGTCAGCAGCAGCAAGGGCCGCAGCATCTGGAAAGCGGCGAAACAATTCTGGAGTGACTTGGTTGACTCGTTCATCGGTGCATTGGGCCGAAAGAATTGTCGCCACTAAGAGTTGGACAGGAGTTTCATAATTGAGGGTGCAAGGGGCTTCTGGATAGAGTCGCTTCAAACGAATCAAGATTTCCAAAGCCCGTTGCTTTTTGGCAGACAGTTTTCGCGTAATGCTCATGGCATAGCAGAAGGAGCAGTAGATTCAGCCTGCTGATCTAAGGTTGAAACAACTTTTGTACAGGTTCTAGATTGACCGTATCGCGAATAATCAAGAAAATGCCCAAGCCTAACAAGAGCATTAAACCCGTTTGCATCACGCCATCTTGAATTTTGGTCGGTAGAGGTTTGCCCCGTAGCCCTTCGATTGCGAGAAAGGCCAACTGCCCACCATCTAAAGCAGGTAGAGGCAAGATGTTGATAATGGCCAGGTTAACGCTGATCAGCGCCGCAAACTGGAATAAGCTAGCAGCATCGGAACGAGCAATATTAGCTCCCAGAGCTACGATCGCCACTGGGCCAGAAACCTGCTCAGCCGTTTCACCAAAGTTACTGATTAACTGACCAAAGCCTTGGACTGTCAGAACCACGATGCGCTGAAATTCGTTGGCACCTGTGCTGAAGGCTTCCAAGATATTGCTAGCTCGACGGCGCTTTACCTCGGCGTTTTGAGCCAGTTGCACCCCAATACGGCCTTTGCCTTCTGGGCCTAAATCAGGCTTGACGCTGAGAGACAACGTTTCATCACCGCGTTGCACGGTAAGCGGCAGCGCTTCATTTGGGTGAGTTTGAATCTCTTCCATCAAGATCTGGATTGCTTGTTTGGAAGCACCTAATTCCCGATTGTTAACACTCAGGACGATGTCTCCAGATTTGATGCCCGCTTTCGTTGCGGCTGAGCTAACTTCGGCGGCAACCTTGGGCACGATGACACCAGGCTGATAGTTAAACTCTGGAGTCCCAACTGCGGCGACCTGCCCGACGAGCAGGAAGTAGGCAAAAATTAAATTAGCAATCACGCCAGCGCTAATGACGATCGCTCGATCGAGCACGGGGCGATTTCGCAGTAGATTCGGATCTTCGGGGGGAATTTCGCTCTCTGGATCATCATCAGGAAAGCCAACGAACCCCCCTAATGGGAAAGCGCGAATCGCATATTCAGTTTCTGGCCCTTGATATTTCCACAGAACGGGGCCAAACCCTAGGGAAAAGCGATTCACGTGGATGCCTTGAGCCCGCGCTGCGGTGAAGTGACCCAGCTCATGGACCACAATCAAGAGTGCTAAGACTGCGATCGCCGCCAAAACTGACATAGATTTAAGACCCGAAAAACGTCTGTTAGATATCTTTACTATTCTAAGATGCCTGAATCGTTGACGCCGACTCCATCTTAGAGAACCTCTCGCCGGAGGTAGGGTTGTAACACTTCGGGTAGACGGACTGTACCGTCTGGTTGCTGATAATTTTCCAGAACCGCGGCCATCGTCCGACCGACTGCTAAGCCAGAACCATTCAAGGTGTGAACCAGTTGGGTGCCCTTTTGCCCAGCTTCCTTAAAGCGAATATTGCCGCGTCGGGCTTGGAAGTCCAAGAAGTTAGAACAGCTAGAGATTTCGCGATACTTACCCGAAGCTGGCAACCAAACTTCCAGGTCGTAGCACTTGGCTGCGCCAAAGCCTAAGTCCCCAGTGCAAAGCTCAATCACTCGATAAGGCAATTTCAGAGCTTGCAAGATTGCCTCGGCATTTTGCACCAAAGCTTGATGCTCCTGCTCTGAGGTGCTGGGATGCACCAGTTTGACCAATTCCACTTTATTAAATTGGTGCAGCCGAATTAAACCGCGTGTGTCCCGCCCGTAGCTGCCTGCTTCCCGCCGAAAACATGGGGTATAGGCGCAGTGATGGATGGGTAGTTGCTCCGCCGCTAGAATTTCATCGCGGTAGAGGTTGGTCACGGGAACCTCGGCTGTGGGAGCTAGCCAAAGATCATCTGACTCACACTTAAAACTCTCTTCAGCAAACTTGGGCAGCTGGCCTGTGGCGGTCAGCGATTCACTATTGATTAAGAACGGCGGAATCACCTCCAGATAACCTGCCCCAGTTTGGCGATCGAGCATGAACTGAATCAAAGCTCGCTCCAATGCTGCTCCTGCACCGATAAGAGTCACAAATCGACTTTGCGCTACTTTAGTCGATCGCTCGGTGTTGAGAATGCCGAGTTTTTCGCCGATTTCCCAGTGGGGCAAAATACTGGAGTTTTGCGGCTTGTATTCATCGCCCCAACGCCGCACCTCAACGTTTTCTTCCTCACTCTGGCCCACAGGGGTAGAATCGCTGGGCAAGTTGGGCAAGGTCAGGAGCAACGATTCAATCTGAGCTTTCAGTTCTTTTTCCTGTGGCTCTAAATTGCTGAGCTTGACCTTGATTTGGTTGCCTTCTTCCCGCAACTCTTGAATTTCTGGGCCTTTAGGGTCACTGCCCGATTTAATCTTTTGGCCGACGAGTTTCCCAATCTCGTTACCACGGGCTTGAAGTTGCGATCGCTCCTTCTCAATTTCCCGCTGTTGTTGATCCAATTGCAGAATCGGCTGAATGTCAAAATTGCCCGATCGGCGGTTCAGGCGTTCTTGGACTGCTTGTGGATTTTCCCGGATCTGCTTCAGATCAAGCACAAATCTTCCTCAAAATCTTGATTAATACTTCGGCAATAGATCAAGATATACCGTTTATTGGGATTCTCTTTAAGTTTTGTAGGGCTAACCTAACCCCCAGACCCTTTCCTACCAGGGAAGGGAGCCTAGATTCAAAGCCCCTCTCTGCTTCGGAGAGGGGTTTGGGGTTAGGTCTTAAGGCACGTCAAACGGAATCAACGCTTCTTCTGGGACATAGCTGTGGTAGCGGCCCCCATCTGAGAGCACTAGTACCACCCTTAGCGACCAGTCTGGTTTGGCGGGTAAGTCTGCCCAGGGCACTGCTAACTCTAAGCACTTGTCAATCCTGACCTGGGCGCGGCTGGGACGGGGATGCCATTGGTAATGCTCTCCCGCTTGCTGAAACCAAATGGATTCGGTTGCTAAGTTGATGCTGAGATGGTCGTGAAATAGATAATTCAAGGGCGCTTCGTCGGGCAGGTCCGCGATCGGCGCTGGGCTGTTGTGCATGGTTTGGTTGGTATAGAACCACAATAAATTCAGTTCTGGCGATCGCCCAATCCCAGCCTGCATCCCTGCTTGAAAGTCTAGACGTAGGTAAAAGTTTAAGTGATCAACTCCGTACCAAAGGCGTTGCATGGGACTACTGCGGTGCATGGTGCCTCTGGCTCCCCCCACTTCAATGCGACCTGCTTTATCCCAATCCTGCTCATCCCCACGTCCATCAATCACTGGGTGGATAAACCCTTGAGGACGGTGGTCTCCCTTCGCTTCATGAACCTCAATGGGACGGTACAAGTGGGACGGTACTGGCTCGTTCAGGGCTTGATAGATAGCGCACAAGTGTTCGCGGAAGAGTTGGTCAAAAATGGCATCTTGGTTGGAAGAGTGCCCTTCACCAAACCACCAAAACCAATCGGAGCCTTCAGCGGCGTAAAGCGCTTCCCAAGCGGCAGGATTGCTTTCTTCAGTGGCTTCGGGGTGGTTGGCTAGTACTTGGCGGGCTTCAGTAAGCAGATCCCAGGCCCGATTTTTCGCCGGATCGCCAATCCAAGTTGTGAAGCTACCGTCTACCCAAGAACCGCTGTGGAGTTGAGCCGCTGGTATGGTCTCTGTCGGTGGGAATTTCTCGACAAACTCAGAAACCGTGACCAACTTAATATCTTGATCGTTACTCAAGGTTTGATAGAAGGCCTCTAAGAACGGTTTGCCATCTTGTTGATAAAACTCCCAACAGTTTTCGCCGTCTAACGCAATCGTGACAAGCCAAGGCTGTTCCAGAGCGGTGCTGCCACTGGATTGGCGTTTCTTCAGCGATCGCGCGATCGCCTCCAAGTGCCCCACCAGATCAGCGGCGGCCCGCTTCGGCTCCATGGCGCTGTAAGTAAACCCAATCAAGTCAGACAAACGGTGATCTCTGAATACGATCGCCAAGTCACCATTTGGAGTTTCTAGGCGATACGGTCGGTACAAGAGTTCTGGCTCATGGACATTACCCAGACCGTCGCGATGGAAGAAATGCTTCAGCGTCCAGCCCAACACCGCTTCATCGGAGCACAACCAGTTAAATCCTTGTTTCGCCACATGCGGCAAGATTTCTGGACTCACCGACTGCTCAGAAGGCCATAACCCACGCGGTGCTTGACCAAAGCGATCGAGATACATATCCCAAGATTTCTGCAAATGGCGCGGAATGTCCTCTGCCCACTGAAACCGCTGTTCTGGCAATTTCATATTGGGAATCGCCACTCGCCCAGCGTTGGTATCAGCCAGCAGCGGCAGAATCGGGTGGGTGTAGGGCGAAGTCGTCACTTCTAGCTGCCCTGCCTCCTGCATGGCCCGGTGCTGCGGAATAATGCGGCTGAGAATTTCGCGCTGCTTGGAGTAAATGCGCTGGCGATCGCCAATCGTAAAGTTGCGGCCCTGCTTTAGCCACTGCTCAATCTCGGGGTCATCCCAGAACAGGGGATCTATCCAGGCTAAGTTGTGCCAAGCTAGCAGGTCGCTATAGTCCTGCAAGTTCCAGTTTTCTAAGCACCATGCCTCCCCTCGGTCCTGCCGCTGACCGTATAGCTCAGCATAGCGAGGATGTGGATCGATCAAGGTATGGTGATTCGCATCAAAGAAATGCCCCACAATAAATTCTTTTTGCTCTCGCGTCAGTTGCTCTGTGGGCAACAAAGCAACTGAAAGATAAGGGTCGAATGCTTGTCCCGCTACGTAGTCTTCAATTTGCAGGATCAAAGACGGCACCAAATTGACCGTTTGATGCAGCTTGGGGTAACGCTCTAGTAACAGCACCAGATCCAAATAATCTTTTGTACCGTGCAATCGCACCCAAGGCAGACGGTACTGACCCGCCACGCGCGATTTGTACAACGGCTGGTGCTGATGCCAGATAAAAGCGACGTAGAGAGGATAAGTCATAGGAATTGCGAAGGAGCTCTTACCATAAAAAATAAACAGGAAAGATGGACTTACCTTCCCTGTTTAATCACTTTATGCACAGTGTAAAAAAACGGTTAATGTCAGTAACGTTTCCTTACATGACCTGTTCAACGTCAGCAATTTCTGGAATAAATTCCCGCAAGCGCCGCTCAATGCCCATGCGAAGCGTCATGGTAGAACTGGGGCAGGAGCCACAAGCGCCCTGGAGCCGTAGTTTGACTACTGGTCCATCAATATCTACAAGTTCGACGTTGCCGCCATCTGAGATCAAGTAGGGACGCAGTTCATCCAGTACCTTTTCTACGTTTTCTGAGGTTAACGCTAGAGTTTCAGCCATAGTTTCCCTTTCGCAGTCTGTCAATTGCAGCGATATTGATCCTAGGTTTATCCTAACGCTACAAAGGTAAAGACCGCACAGGAGCTTCTGGCTCCAGCAGAGAATGTTTAGTTATTGCGGTAATCGCTCTACCAAGAGGTCTACCGACTCATTTAATGAAGTAGTAGTGCTCATAATCGGCTCTTGAAATAGAGGCACGTCAAAAGTGACTGTTGAGCCTAATCCTTCACCCAAACTGTAGAAGTTGACTACGCCACCCATTGCCTCGACCAAGCGTTGCGAGATGGCAAGCCCTAAACCTGTACCGCCATATTGACGAGTTCGGGAACCATCTACCTGGCTAAAGGATTGGAACAATTTATCTTGTTTGTCGAGAGAAACGCCAATGCCTGTGTCGGCCACTCGGACTTTCACCATTCCAGGCCGCTCATTGTTTTGTACAGTAACTTTCTTCTTTACCACTTCAGCGCTGATGGTGATTCCGCCTTCATGGGTGAATTTAATGGCATTTCCCACTAAATTCAGCATCACTTGCAGCAAGCGCTGATAGTTACCCTCCAAAATAATTTGGTCGTAAGTAGGGGGTAAATTGATTTCAAAATTCAAGTTTTTCTGTTGGGCTTGAATTTGTCTTTGGGAGAAGTTTTCCACTGCGGACAAGAGTTCGTTGAGGTTGACGGGGCTTAACTCTAGCTGCATTTTGCCAGCCTCGATTCTGGCAATGTCAAGGATGTCATTGATCAGCTGCATGAGGTGAATAGCACAGTCATAAGCTTCTTCGATAAACTCGTGCTGCTCTTCTGGGCTATCGACCATGTCATCCATCACCAGCTTGAGGAAGCCGATCATGCCATTCAACGGAGTACGGAGTTCGTGGGATGTATTGGCTAAGAACTCACTTTTAAGACGCGATGCTTCTTCAGCTTGCTGGCTAGCTTCCTCTAGCTCGCGATGTTTCTGGACTAAATCTTCGTTGACTTTTTGGAGTTGGTTGGCTAAGGTCTGACTCGCGGTAAATAGAGTGGCGTGGGCGATCGCGGTTCCCACTTGGTCGGCCAACTCTCGCACTAGGTCAATTTCAGCTTCGCTCCACATCCGAGGGCGATCGCACTGGTACAAGCAAATCAAGCCGTTGGGTTGATCTTGGTAGCAGGTAGCAACCATCAAAATTGATTGCTTCGGCCCCTCCAGAACTTGCGCCGTGGAACCGTTACTTGAGTGATTTCCTTCCTGACCGCTGTAAGCGCCATTGAAAATATGCATCGTATTGGCGCTTTGCTCGAGCAAAATCGGCTCCAGTAGAGTCAGCGCCTGTCTGACATGGACTTCCTCAGCAATTTTTAGGGTCTGCCCTTGCATGGAGGGAGCCTGATCCTGACAAAATTCTGCCACCACCTTGACAGCAGAATTGCCACTTTCGTAGGGACAGATGATGCAGCGGCTGACGCCTAAAGCTTTACCCAAACCATTAACGGTTTGCTGCCAAATCGTCTCTAAGTCAAGGGTACGCCGGATGTTCCAGGCAATTTGGGTGAGTAGTTTTTGATAGCGATCTGAATTAGGGGCTTCATGGCGGGGGAAATCTGCTTCAACGGCAACTCCTTGATCCCGACCAGAGGTGGATAGTCGTCTACCCATGACCAAGGCTGTTGTAGCGATGCCGCTGGGAGTGAGGATAGGACTAACAATCAAGTCGAAGAGTAGGTATTGATCGCCGAAGCGAAAAGGATAGGTAAAGCGATCGGGAGTTAAATAGTCTAAGACTCGTCGCACCCGCCCCAGATAAGGATTGAGCGCTGCTGGGCCAAACCCTTCTCCGAGGCCATGACCTACCAGTTGATCCGGTGTGAGCCCAAAGTGTTCAGCTTCCTGCCAATAAAACGAAAGGTATTCCCCTGTAACTGTTTGGGTAAATACCAACTCAGACCCTAATCCCTGCAAGTATTCAGGGTTATCAGTAGCAGGTACTAATTCTGTCAGTTCCGTTAATGAAAATTTAGAGTCGGCGGAAGAGGTCATTAGTATAGGATGCGAAACTGCGAAGGGTGCGAATAGAGAAGCACTACGTTAGGCTTAATTTCTTTCAGCTTAGTGAGGCTTCGCGATCGCCTAGAAGGACAGAGTAGATGCAACCAAGCAAATGTCTAGAACCCAAGAAACCGTTCGCTATCTTTAGGAAAACTGCTATGAGTCGTAGAACTTGGCTGGCCCTGACTGGCCTAGGCACTGATATACAAGCAGTTATCCCAGTTCGGCAGTTTAATTAACCTTCAAGGTTTGAGGTGAGCTGCTAGATCAATCATTCCACTCGCCTCTGGGGGGCACCGGAGGATTTCTAGGCAGGGTTCGAGATAGTTCGTAGTCTGAGGAAGATTCTCCCCTTAACCACTGCCGTACTGCTGTCTCAATCACCTTACTAGGATCGCTGGTGAGATGTTGAATTTGATCAAGCAATTCTGGGTCTAAATGAATTGCAATCTCAACCTTATCCGATGGTCGTGGGGAAGGGCTAGCCTGCTCACTCATAAGTAATGACAGAGATCTTCAGTGGATCAAATCGAAGAGACTGGGAAGGCGGCAACGGTTTTTAAGTAGTTTCGCCCTCAAGTAACACCCAAAACGTTTTTTGAAGGATCAAAAATACATCTGAGTCATAAAAAAATCTAGACACAGGAATTAAGTTCCTACGTGCATTGTACATGCTGCCCTCTAATCCCGCGGCATATCTGCATTCAACCTCGGTGATCTAGCTCTGTTTGAGTCTGGGCCAAGCTAAGCTAGCTTTGTAAGAGCTGTGCCTGTCGTGGCTGTTTGAGCCTAGAGTCCTTGCGCTTGCAGACCGAGGATTGTGTCAAAATGCATTACAGAGCCTTCTAAATTCCGCCCCTAATTTGCCCTGGCTTTGGGCTAATTCACAAAGCTGAAATTGTTTCTTAGTCATCTTCATCCTGCCTGTTAATTGAGCCAGCTATATGACCGACGTGCCCGTTTCTCGCATTCGTAATTTTTCGATCATTGCCCATATTGACCACGGAAAATCTACCCTCGCGGATCGCCTGCTACAAACAACTGGCACTGTTAGTGATCGGGATATGAAGGCCCAGTTTCTAGACAATATGGATCTAGAGCGCGAGCGGGGGATCACTATCAAGCTCCAAGCAGCGCGGATGAACTACAAGGCTCGTGATGGCGAGCAGTATGTCCTTAACTTGATTGATACACCAGGGCACGTAGATTTCTCTTATGAGGTGTCGCGATCGCTCGCAGCTTGTGAAGGCGCGTTGTTGGTAGTCGATGCCTCACAGGGTGTAGAAGCGCAAACGCTAGCCAACGTCTATTTAGCTTTAGAACATAATCTAGAAATTATTCCAGTCCTGAACAAAATTGATTTGCCTGGTGCCGACCCGGAGCGAGTTAAGCAGGAAATTGAAGAGGTCGTTGGTCTCGACTGTAGTGGAGCTATCTTGGCCTCGGCTAAAGAAGGTCTGGGCATTAATGAAATTTTGGAGTCGATCGTCCACTTGGTGCCCCCGCCGAAGGACACGATTAACGATCGCTTGCGAGCTTTGATTTTTGATAGTTACTACGATAGCTACCGGGGTGTGGTCGTTTATTTCCGAGTCATGGATGGCACGGTGAAAAAAGGCGATCGCATCCGGTTAATGGCCTCGAAAAAAGAGTACCAAATCGACGAGCTAGGTGTACTTTCTCCCACCCAAGTCCAAGTGGATGAGCTGCATGCTGGCGAGGTAGGCTACCTAGCAGCGGCAATCAAAGCGGTTGAAGATGCGCGGGTAGGTGACACGATTACTCAAGCCAATGCCTCGGCAGCCGAGCCGCTCCCAGGCTATACAGAAGCCAAGCCGATGGTGTTCTGTGGCATGTTTCCGGTAGACGCCGATCAGTACGAGGATTTGCGGGAAGCATTAGAAAAACTCAAGCTCAATGACGCAGCGCTTTACTACGAACCGGAAACCTCTAGCGCGATGGGATTTGGGTTTCGTTGTGGCTTCCTCGGCCTGTTGCACATGGAAATTGTGCAAGAACGGTTGGAACGGGAATATAACCTGAATTTGATTATTACGGCTCCCTCGGTGATCTATCGAGTCACGACTATGAAAGGCGAAGTGACTCTCGTAGACAATCCAAGTCGTTTACCAGGCCCTCAAGAGCGCGAGAAAATTGAAGAGCCTTACGTCCAAGTAGACATGATTACGCCGGAGGAGTACGTCGGCACCCTGATGGAGTTGAGTCAGACCCGACGGGGGGTATTCAAAGATATGAAATACCTCACTAAAGGCCGTACAACGCTGATTTATGAGTTGCCTTTGGCTGAGGTAGTGACTGACTTCTTTGATCAGATGAAGTCGCGATCGCGCGGTTACGCCAGCATGGAATACCACTTAATTGACTATCAAGAAAATCCGCTGGTGCGCCTAGACATCATGATTAATGGAGATCCAGTAGACTCATTGGCTACGATTGTCCACCGCGACAAAGCTTATGGAGTGGGTCGGGTACTGGTCGAAAAACTCAAAGAACTAATTCCTCGCCACCAGTTCAAGATTCCTCTACAGGCAGCTATTGGCTCCAAAGTCATTGCCAGCGAAAGTATCCCAGCGTTACGCAAGGACGTACTAGCTAAATGCTATGGCGGTGACATTAGCAGGAAGAAGAAGCTGCTGCAAAAGCAAGCCAAGGGTAAAAAGCGCATGAAGGCCATCGGTACCGTAGATGTGCCCCAAGAGGCGTTTATGGCTGTCTTGCGCCTCGACCAGTCCTAATTTGGGCTTTGGGCGGCATTACTGAGGTTAGTTTGCCTCGCAAATAAATTTACTTGCATTTGTACTTGCCGTTGGCAGCACTCCCACTCGAAAGCACCTTGCGGGGAAACTACTGAGTGGGAGTATTTTTTGCAAGCCACAAGTAACTCGTGACTGATGCAAGGCTTACTGGCGGAATTTTCATCAGCATCAGCAGGCTCAGGAATTCAAGTTAAAGTCTGATTACATCTGAGCTGTGATCAAGGCTCCTATTTTAGTCAATTCAGCATCTTCCAATTGACATATTTGATATTAAATTTATTCTGATTCTTAGATTATTTACTGGCTAATGCTGAGGCTCTTCAAGCTTAGAGGGCACTAGAGCGATCGCTCCTTAACAGACATTCTCAGCATTTTGGCATTGACTTACTTGGTTTCCGGTAAGGCTAAACTAGGCTAATTTTCATCAATCCAGGGTTGCTATTAAGTTTTGGTGAATTCTACGGTTTTAGATCTGACTCCACCCAAAATTTCTGTTAGTTTTCTAAACAAATCAGTACAAATACGGCAACGCTAGACAGTCCAAAAATCAGAGGTTAACTTAGAGGACAGCTTTCCTCCAAAGAGCTAATCCAACAGCTTAGAAACCTTGAATCGGCCCTAACGTCTGTTTTCCAGTTGACTCAGGATTGGGTTGTAAAATAATTCAACCCTCTTCAAATATCTGTAGCTTCAAACTATGAGAATTTTAGTCACAGGTGGTGCTGGATTTATTGGTTCACATCTCATAGATCGATTGATGACAGAGGGACACGAAGTCCTTTGCATCGATAACTTCTATACGGGACATAAACGGAATTTGCTGAAATGGCTAAATCATCCCTATTTTGAGTTGATTCGCCATGACATCACCGAACCTATTTCCCTAGAAGTGGACCAGATTTATCACCTAGCCTGTCCAGCCTCGCCAGTGCACTATCAGTACAATCCAGTCAAAACCATCAAAACTAATGTGATGGGCACTTTGAATATGCTGGGCTTGGCTAAACGAGTCAAAGCGAGATTTTTCCTCGCTTCTACTTCTGAGGTTTATGGTGATCCAGAGCAGCATCCTCAAACTGAGGAATACCGAGGAAATGTCAACCCTATTGGTATTCGTAGCTGCTATGACGAGGGTAAACGGGTTGCAGAAACCCTAGCTTTTGATTACCACCGCCAAAATGATGTTGAAGTTCGCGTGGCTCGAATCTTCAATACCTACGGCCCCAGAATGCTAGAAAACGACGGTCGGGTTGTCAGTAACTTTGTTGTTCAAGCTCTGCGAGGAGTTCCCCTGACTGTTTATGGGGATGGCTCTCAGACTCGAAGCTTTTGCTACGTCTCAGATTTAGTAGACGGTTTCATCCGTTTAATGAACGGTGAGCATACTGGTCCTGTAAATTTGGGGAATCCTGATGAGTACACCATCTTGCAACTGGCTCAGGCCGTGCAGCAAATGGTGGCTCCAGATGTGGCAATTCGATTTGAACCATTACCCCAGGACGATCCCCGTCGCCGTAAGCCCGACATCACCAAAGCTAAAACTTGGCTGGGATGGCAACCGACTGTTCCTTTACAGGATGGCTTGCGGTTAACTGTGGAAGATTTTCGGACTCGGATTACAAGCCCAAATCCAGATAGTAATCCGTCCGTCAACGATTTAACTGGCTCTCCTGCCATGTTGAAAACGTTCTAAAGCGTTCCCTGCCTCGTTCTGATTTCCTGACCTTTCACCTTCATTTGCCCCTTTTCGAGGACTCACCCTATGCGCGTTTGTGTCATTGGTACTGGATACGTTGGCCTAGTAACTGGAGTCTGCTTGGCTCACATTGGACATGATGTGATCTGCGTTGATAACAACGAAGAGAAAGTCAAACTGATGCAGGCTGGTCAATCTCCCATCTTTGAACCGGGGCTGTCAGAGTTGATGCAGTCTTCAATTCAGCGTGGAAAGATTCAATTCACAACTGACTTGGGTGCAGGTGTTAACCACGGCGAAGTACTCTTCATTGCAGTGGGTACACCTCCACTACCAACCGGCGAAAGTGATACTCGCTATGTAGAAGCAGTAGCTCGCGGCATCGGTAGCCATCTCAACGGCGGCTACAAGGTGATTGTGAACAAGTCCACCGTACCGATCGGCTCAGGTGACTGGGTCAGAATGATTGTGCTCGATGGGATTGCTGAGCGTCAGCAAACTTTGGTCGGCGCTGGCGGTGCAATAGCTGAAGAGAGCCTCGGTGCTCAGTTTGATGTAGTCAGCAACCCTGAATTCTTGCGGGAAGGTTCGGCTGTATACGACACCTTCAACCCTGACCGGATTGTTTTGGGGAGCAACAGCTCTAAAGCGATCGCGATGATGCAAGAGCTCTACACACCAATTACAGAGCGGCAGTTTGCGGAAGACAAGTCTTTGCCCCCAGTGCCAGTGGTTAGCACCGACATCAGCTCGGCAGAAATGGTGAAGTATGCTTCCAATGCCTTCCTAGCTACCAAAATCAGCTTTATTAACGAAGTTGCCAATATCTGCGATCGCGTTGGCGCTGATGTCGTACAAGTGGCTAAAGGGATTGGTCTGGACTCTCGGATTGGTAGCAAGTTCTTACAAGCTGGAATTGGCTGGGGTGGTTCCTGCTTCCCCAAAGACGTTTCAGCGCTGATTCATACCGCTGATGACTACGGTTACGAAGCCCACTTGCTCAAAGCTGCGGTCAGCGTCAACCAGCGCCAACGCTTGATTGCGCTCGAAAAACTCCAGCAAGTCCTCAAAATTTTGAAAGGCAAAACGGTTGGTTTGTTGGGTCTGACCTTCAAGCCCGACACAGACGATATGCGGGATGCGCCTGCTCTAGACTTGATTGAGCACCTAACTCGTTTGGGCACCAAAGTTAAGGCTTACGACCCCATCGTTTCCCAAACTGGTTTGCGTCATGGCTTGTCCAACGTACTAGTAGAAACTGACCCTGAGCGCTTGGCTGATGGTTGCGATGCCTTGGTGTTAGTGACCGACTGGCAGCAATTCCGCACCCTCGACTACGCGAAGATGGCGAAGTTGATGAACAACCCCGTCATGATCGATGGCCGTAACTTCCTCGAAGAAGAAATCCTAGAGCGGGCTGGCTTCCGTTATCTAGGTGTGGGTCGATAGACTCTTAGCTGAAGCTTGGTCTGAACTAGACTCACTGACTTTCAGTATCTAAACACGCTCTAGAAAATGCGCCCTTTCCTATAAGAGGGGCGCATTTTTTTCGGGGGTTTTTGATTGCGATTACAGCAAAGGCTTTGCTTCAGCGTAAGTAGCCAAATCTAGCTGAGCTAGACGATCGTAAGCTTGGGCAATGGCGCGATCGCCTCGTAAAAATCCCGTATTGGCCCCCGGACAGATAAAGCTGAGGGTTTGGGGTGTAAATCGCTCCAGTAGTTTTTGAATGCTCCGCAACTGGCGGGGCCAATGGAAAGTTTTGGCAATTCGCAACGGCACAGGCTCCCCTTGATTGCTGGGGATTAAGTGACGCCCAGAGAACAGCACCCCACCATAGGCTTGGTGATAAAGACAAGCGGAGCCCGGAGAATGTCCTGGGGTCCATAGAGCTTGAGCCTCTGGGTAAAACGAGAAGGTTTCATGAAACTGAATCGGATTTAATCCTGGCAGCAAATAGGCTTCCTGCTCTTGGACCACGATTTGGCAGCCGAGGGTTTGTTGTATTTCACTGACATATTTGCTAATGCCGCCGCGATGAGTGATAAATAGCCAGCGGACACCACCCTGAGCTTGTAAAAACTGTAGGTTGGCTTCGTTCCAAGCAGGACAATCGACCAGGATATTGGCATCGTTTCCTACAATGAAATAAGCAGTACCCCCCAAGATGTCTCGATTAGGTGGGAAGGCGTACAGGGTGTAAGGAGGTTGTCCATCCAAGACAACACGAGGCTGCTTTGATAGTGAGCTTTGTGGCTCCGGCATAGTCTTAGTTTGGCTTTGGAGTTCTTGTAAATTGAGAATACGCTGGCAACAGCTCGTGAGACATGTCTACCAGGCTAGTGGGCTTCTTGCATAGTAGTTTGGCTAGGGCTTGGCCCCACTCAAACTAATCACGAAATCTAATTTGCAGCAGGCTAGTGATAATGTTGCTTACTGGTCATGAAAGTGTTTAAGACATCCTCTGAAGGCCACTTGAGATTAATAGCATGACTTTTTGGTTGCTCTCACTCGTATTCTTGCTTGGCTTCATTACCTACCTGGTTGTGCAGCGCAATGTTGCTAGCATTACCCGCACTCCAGTCTGGATTCTATGGCTGGTAATGATGACGCCTGCGCTAATTTGGAGTACCTGGACCCTAGTTTACGGTGAGAATAATCCGCCCCCACCTATTTTAGTGATTGGGCCTTTTGTCACCTGTACCCTCTTGTATTGGTTATTGATTCGGGTAGGGCGCATCCCTAATTCTGCTAGCAAGACTGCTGAGGCCACTAGCCAACCTACATCGCCGGAAACGAAGCATTCTTTATTAGCTGAGCCAACGGCGGCGGAAGCAAAAACTGTAGTTAAGCCTCTCAATAAAGAGGAAGAGGCCAGTTTGCAAAGCTGCTTTCCTTGGTCAGTCTACTATGTTCAGAACTTTGAGTACCGACCTCAAGCGGTGATTTGTCGGGGACAGTTGCGCACTACACCCGACGCAGCTTATCAGACGATTCGGGACAATATTGAAGCTCAATTTGGCGATCGCTTCTTGGTGATGCTGCAAGAAGGAGCAAATGGCAAACCTTTTTTCGCTTTAGTGCCCAATCCCCAAAGTCACCAAGCCGATCAATCGAAGCAAGAGCCTTTGACTCGACCCGGATTGGCACTGGGATTATTAGTTGCCACGCTTTTCACTACTACCCTAGCGGGGATTGAAATTGCGGGCGTAACGGTGACTTCGCTTTCGCAGTTGTTTGCAGAACCGCAGCTATTTTCGGCTGGGTTGCCCTATGCCTTGGCTTTAATGACAATTTTGGGAATTCATGAGTCGGGGCACTATTGGACGGCTCGCTTTTATAAAGTGCGGGCGACGTTGCCCTATTTCATTCCCATTCCTTTCTTCCTGGGAACATTTGGCGCGTTCATTCAAATCCGTTCACCGATCCCTAATCGTAAAGCGCTGTTCGATCTAGGCATTTCAGGGCCCATGACTGGGCTGATCATTACATTGCCCATCTTGCTGTGGGGGTTAATGCACTCTACGACTGTGCCTGCGACTGATAAGCTTGGCCTCAATTTCAATGCCTTGAATCCTAGTACCTCGTTTTTACTGGCGCTATTAAGTAAGTTGGCTTTGGGTGCTGCCTTGACGGCTGAAACTGCGATTAAATTGCATCCAGTGGCGATCGCAGGTTGCTTGGGCCTCATTGTGACAGCGCTTAATTTAATGCCTGTGGGACAACTCGATGGCGGCCATGTGGTGCATGCGATGTATGGGCAGCGAGCTGGAGCCTTAATTGGTCAAGTGACCCGGTTGCTAGTCCTGGGGCTGTCGCTGGTGCAACCGGATTTCTTTCTCTGGGCAGTACTGCTATTTTTTATGCCAGTGGTGGATGCACCCGCACTCAACGACGTGAGCGAACTCGACAATCGGCGAGATTTACTGGGATTGTTTACTTTGGGCTTACTCTTAATGATTATTTTGCCTGCCCCCAAGGTTGTGACTCAAATCCTAGGTTTTTAAGACATACTGCTGAAAGCCTGACTTGATGGAAGCAGGAAGGAACGTTGCCGATGACTCAAGACGTTAGACAGTGGCTATCTGAAATCAAAGCTTTGCAACAGCAATTGGCTGAAGCGGAGCGAGAACGAGACGCAGCTTATACTAGTGCGACTAACTGGCGTCGGCTCTACGAAACCGAGGCCCAACAGCGCCGCACGGAGACGAACCTAGCGCAACAGGCGATCGCAGATTTGCAAACGGAGATTCAGCAGTTGCGAGGCGGCATCATCTTTGGTGACAATGCCAGCCACTCTGCCGCAGACATGACTCAAGCATTAGACCAGCTCCAAACGCCCGCTGAGCTACGCGAGAAGTTGGGGCAAATTTTGCAAGAGCAAAGTCGCCTCCAAGGTGAAGTGGAGCGATTAGTGCAGGCGTTGCAGCTAGAGCAGGCCAACCATGCCCAAACTCGTAAAAGTTTAACTACTGCCTTAGGCGATACGATTGACTTACTGACGAAAGAGCGAGCCATCAAACAAGTAGAAAAAAGCACCAGTAGTATGACTAATACTGGTGCTGATTCAGCTTCTGAGAATCTAGATTTAGAGGCAACTAAAAGCCCATTGCTTGAGCTACCGCCGTTAAATCAGGCGCAATTCCCTGTTTAAACTGGTTGGCGCTGTGTTTGATGGCTGAGTCTGGATCTTTCAAGCCATTGCCTGTCAGGACACAGACCACCGTAGCTCCCGTAGGAATTTGATCTTTCACCTTTAGCATGCCTGCTACTGATGCGGCGCTGGCAGGTTCACAGAACACACCTTCTTGGGAAGCCAAGAGGCGATAAGCTTCTAGAATTTCTTCATCAGTGACGGGGTTAAAAGCGCCTTGACTGGCATCTTTAACGGCGATCGCTTTTTCCCAATTCGCCGGATTGCCGATGCGAATAGCGGTTGCCAGTGTTTCAGGATGCTCAACCGGAACGCCGGAAATTAGAGGGGCAGCACCTGCGGCCTGGAAGCCCATCATCCGGGGTAAGCGATCGCAACGACCCTCTTGGTGGTACTGGCAAAAGCCCATCCAGTAAGCAGAAATATTACCCGCATTACCCACAGGAATGCAGAGCCAATCGGGGGCGTTACCTAGCACATCCACGATTTCAAAGGCAGCAGTTTTCTGTCCTTCCAAACGGTAGGGATTCACCGAGTTCACCAAAGTAACGGGGTGAGTTTCCGCCATTTCCCGCACAATTTCTAAGGCGCGATCGAAGTTGCCTTGAATTGCTAGCACTTCAGCACCATACAGTAAAGCCTGAGCGAGTTTGCCCAAGGCGACATAGCCTTCGGGAATTAAGACAAAGGCACGCATGCCACCCCGACGGGCATAAGCGGCGGCGGCGGCTGAAGTGTTGCCCGTACTGGCACAAATGACAGCTTGCGCTCCCGCTTCTTTGGCTTTGGAAATTGCCAAAGTCATGCCTCGATCTTTGAAACTTCCAGTAGGGTTAAGGCCGTCATATTTTACGAACACCCGCACCTGCCTACCAATCTGCTCTGCGATCGCAGGAACCGGAATCAGGGGGGTGTTGCCCTCATGCAGCGTTACTACAGGAGTCTGATCAGTAACGGGTAGATAGGGTCGGTAAGCTTCAATCAGACCTGGCCAACTTATGGCCTTTGGTGCAGATCCAACAGAGGAATTAGCGGAGGACAGGCTTAGAGTCACAGTGTCAGCTAGGTGGGTTCCAAAAAAATTGAAGTAAACCTTAGTGTATCGCGATCGGCAAACTTCTCTAAACTTTCAGTGTGCCCACCCTGAGCTTGCGCCTGAACTTATCAGCGTCACGCTCAAATATCGATACATTCCTTCACCTTAGTTCATTAATCCAGTAAAATAAGCAAATGGTGTGAGTAAGCAAAAATGACTAGTCAACTACTGATCTCGACAAGTGCATCCAGCTCATCTAGTGCTCCCAGCGGTCTAGAACCCGGTGAACCTGCCAGTAGTAGCACAGCCGTCTCGGAAGCCAGAAATCGTTTAATAGAATCCATGAAAAAATCTGCTTATCAAGTTGATCACCAAGTTAGAGTCCTGACCTTGCAAGCAGAGGCAGAGGCTTTACTTCAGCAACTGCAAGCTTTAAAGCAGCAACGTTCGATCTCAGAACTAGCTTTAACTCATCGCTCCTAGGTGGCAGTCAGCCCCGCACCCGCTAATCCCTGCTTTCAAGTTTGGGAGCAGGGACACGGAACTTTAGTTTTCTCAGCGAGTGCTATGGGGTGAGATGATTTGGCTCTGCGATCGCCAGCTACGAACTCGCTACGAACCGGAGTGATGCTCAATGGTGGGGGGCCGCAGCGGCTTGCGGATAACCAATATGAGAAATTTTCATCCCTATCTCCAAAAAACTTAATACTTAAATTCAATCTTGTGGTAAAAAGGACTGGTTACTGAGCTTGCAGCTAGAGTGGCACTTTGGTTTGCAGCACTCATTTTTTCTGCCAAGTTTTTCTACATATCAATTGACGCAACTACTTGAAAAGCAGAACCTGCTACCTTGCATTAGCAGGTTTTTAATTGTGCACCCAGATATCACTGCTCATTGGAGAAAGTTCATTTCTTTATGACCGTATCGACAGTAAAGCCTGAAAACCTAGAGTTTGATGCACCTGCTTCAGCTCTACGTCTCAAAGACATTTTGAAGACCTTACCGAAAGAATGTTTTCAAAAAAATAGCCGCAAGGCGTGGTCTGCTGCATTATTCAGCGTCGCTGTCGTGGCTCTAGGTTATTGGGGTTTAGCGGTTGCCCCTTGGTTTCTTCTACCTGTGCTCTGGATTTTTACAGGGACCGCGTTAACTGGTTTTTTTGTGATTGGTCATGACTGCGGCCATCGCTCTTTTGCCAAACGCCGCTGGGTGAATGATTTGGTGGGTCACTTGTTCATGATGCCTCTGATTTACCCCTTCCACAGTTGGCGCATTCTCCATAACTTCCACCACACCCATACCAACAAGCTAGATATTGATAACGCTTGGCAACCGTTCCAGACAGAGTATTACGATAGTTTGCCACGCTCACTTCAGAACGGCTATGAGGGGCTGCGGGGGCGCTTCTGGTGGGTCGGTTCGATCGTGCATTGGGCAGGGATACACTTTACTCTGGCGGAGTTTCAACCCAAGGACCACTCCAAGGTTAAGTTGTCTGTGGCGGTTGTGTTGATTTTTGCCGCGATCGCTTTCCCCACTTTGATTTTGACAACAGGCATTTGGGGCTTTGTGAAGTTCTGGCTGATGCCTTGGCTGGTCTACCATTTCTGGATGAGCACGTTCACTTTGGTGCATCACACCGCACCAGACATTGCATTTTATCCTGAAGAGCAATGGAATGCGGCTGATTCTCAGCTTTCCGGCACGGTGCATTGCAATTACCCTGGTTGGGTGGAGTCTTTGTGCCATGACATTAATGTGCATGTGCCGCACCACATCTCCACCGCAATTCCTTCCTACAACTTACGGATGGCTTACCAAAGCTTGCAGCAAAACTGGGGCGATCGCTTATACAAAGAGTGCAACTTCTCTTGGGCATTGATGAAAGAAATTACAGACCAATGCCACTTGTATCATCCTGAGGCTTGCTACCGCTCGTTTACGGACTATCGTCAAGGCGAATAGGCATCACTTGCGGCTGAAATTTACGTTTTTTTATCTAACGGGAGTTTCAGCCGCTAGAATTAAGGCTATTCTGTGTAATCAGATTGCACGAATTTCAGCAATGTTGGTGAGGGAGTGGGCATGAACAGATTGCAGCAACTGGTAAGTTTCACGGCCACGGCTCTGGTCCTGGTTGGTTGTGCTGGGGGCGATCGTACGGCCCAGCAAAATCCCACTCCCGCTTCTCCGTCTGTGGCTAGTTCCACCCAAACTGTTAAAACTCAGCCGATCGCCCAACAAAATTTTTCTAAGCCCATCGTCCCACCCGTACCCGTGGTCAAAACGGTTCCCGTACCAGGTTTAGTGCAGCCAACTAATGCCACAGCTCGATTGCCGCAAATCGCTTCAGGTCGTCGTGACCCCTTTGCCGCTGTCGTGACCTCTCCAGTCGTGGTGCCTGGACCTGTGACTAGTACTAGTACTGCTGCAAGACCAATCCCTCAGGTTGCTCCGGTGCCGAGAGTGGTGAGAACGGCTCCAGCTAGACCCGCTCCTAGTCAGCCTGCTCTCGCCCCAGTCTTTGCAGCGGCTCCTTTACCGCAGTTGCAGCCTAGCTCTCCTAATTTCACTGCAGTTCCCTTACCTCCGCCTGCTCCGTTTCCTGGTGTGGTGCCTCTGCCGCCTACCAGCGTTGCGAATGTGATCGAGGTGACTGGGGTGGTGCAAGTGGGCCAAAAGGTAAGCGCCATTATCAAAGTGCCAGCAGAGTCTACGAGCCGCTATGTCAGTGAAGGCGAGTATTTAGCGGGTGGCATTTTAGTCAAGCGGATTGAGTTGGGCACCCGCGAAGAGCCTTTGGTTGTGCTAGAGCAAAACGGCGTTGAAATTGTTAAAGCTGTAGGTAGCGCAGGCAATACAGTCGCTCGCGCCTTCTAAGCGCTGAGGCGGAGGCTGGAACGAATTCTGACGTCTAGAATGGGAAGGAGCTTTGCTTGACCCCAGTCTCTAGGTAGGTGTGCGTAGCTATGAAGCGATCGCCTCAGTCAACGATTTCCCGGAACTTGAACTATCAAGAGGTTTATACCTGCCCCATCTGCCGTCATGGAGAGATTGCAGGTATGACCTTGATGGATGCGTTTGCTTGTAATTTTTGCCGCCATATCTTCACGGCTAACTTGGGCGAGCAATCGGTGCAAGTAGTAGATAACTCTCATCCCTTAGCCTGGCGCTGGAACGGGCAGACTTGGCGAGGTCTGCACCAAGTAGATGGTGACCAAACGGTCTTAATTTGGCTGATTGGGCTGATTTTGGTCGTCTTGCCATCGGCTTTGGTGGGGCTGGCCTCTTATATGTTTCCGCCCCTTGATGCCAGTCCCTCTAGCTCTGTCCCTTTGCTGTGGACGAGCTTAACGTTCTGCTTGCACTTCATTTTGGTGGCGTGGTTGGTGGCAGAGCATCACCAGTTCCCGCTGTATGTAGCTTGTAAGGTGCGATTGCAAGGACTTACCAATCGGTCTTGAGGGGTTGCCCTACTCGAATTGCTGTTTCTTGCTAGACCAACGTTGCAGACGGTAGCCCGCAGATCCATCTACGACGAGGACGGGGATGCCACCATCACCTAAGTCTGCGATCGCTAACAGTGACTGTTGGGCCGTTCCATCAAATTCGTTATAGAGCACAGCGCCCGTATCTGACACAATCAAGGTCCGCGATCGCCCAGCAGGACGTTTCTGGGCGTCTGGCTGGTCAAGTTGCAAGGTAGCAAGCGTCTCTGGGTCAAGGGTAAACACGGCTTCGAGTTGCTGGTTGCCAGTCAAGTCAATTTGTTGCACTTGCCAACTACCAATTTCGCTTTGTTGGAGTAAGCCCGCAGGGGTTGCTGTCACTCCCGTGGGTAATTGATTGCTTTGTTGTAGTTCTGTCGCTAGTGCTTGCAAGATCGGATTGGCCAGCTTGGGTTGCTGTTGATTCAGATCTGCCAAAGTAGTCACTGCGGGGGTCGTCCATTGCAAGGCTGTAGTCGTCAGGGCCAAAGGACGGGGTAGGGGTTGTGCAGCCGTAGGAGCAGGAAGGGGGTCGCCAGCCACCAAAATCCGTATGGTGCCGCCTTGTAGTTGTACTGCTTTGGCTGTGGCGAAGACAGTGTCTTGTTGGCCCGCATCGGTCCAGACCAAAATCTGTAGTTGTGGATCGGTGGTGAGGCCCAGCAAATTCCACAACGGTTCGGCCCCATCAGCCTTAGAAAACTTAAGGTCAGAAAAGTTAGAGCGTTGCCAACGCTTGCCATCGTAAAAAGCCGTCACCTCCACTTCGTACCAAGTTTGTCCAGCCTCTAACTTCAAACTTGAGTTCTTTAGTTGCCACCAATCCGCAGGGTTGATTTGCTTCAGTGGCTCTGCTGTGCCGACAACTTGGCTCAGGTGGGTACTGGGAGGAATGACATCCGAGAAGTTGGGGTCGAGGCGATCGAGGAGTTTGCTAATCCGAGCGATCGCGGCTGGTTTGGTTTGGGGTTGTTTCTTTAACCAAGCGATCGCCGCAGCTTTGTCTTTTTTAGCGCCAACAATTAAAGCGCCCCAAGCTTTGGCATCGGTTTGCATTGGGTCAACTTTGAGGGCTGCCTCGACCCGATTCCACAAGCGATCGGCATCTCCCTTCAACAGAGAGGCGACCTCCTGGCTATTATCCACGGACGCTTGAAACACGGATAAAGCTCTGGTCCAACGACCATCAATTAAATTCGTGAGCACTTGTTGGCTAGGGCTAGCCCAAGACTTTTCTGCTTGAGCTTGGGTCGCTTCTGCATGCAGCCGCACAAAATCCATCTCGGCTTGGGCTGCGTTGGACCACAGGTCCGGATTGGCTTCACTGGCTTGGCGGAGCGATTTGAACCAGGCTAAAGCTGGAGACCATAAGCCACTCCGGGCTAAGGTCATAATTTTGCCGTAGATTTCTGTATCAAAGGCTGGATCACTGAGCGAAATAGCTTCTAGCTGAATCGGGTCCGGTAAAAACTGCCGTGGCTGGACCTGATAAACTTCAAATTGCGGCTCTAAGCCAACGGTTTGGTCTACTACTAGTTCTGGGGTGGCTCCGCTAGTAATTGCTTTCCAGGCAGGAGCTTGTCCTGTAGAACTTGTCCACTCCAGCATCCAACCTAGGTAGTCTCGGTCAGGATTGTAGTGAGCCACGCGGCCATAAGCAATAGTGTCGTCGCCTCGTACCAACTCGCCGCTCAGCAGTAACCATACGCCTGAGGTGGGGGCTTTGCCCTCAAAGCGCTGAATGGTGGTGAGCGGGAGCGATCGCGCGGACCCTTGGTTCTCCGAATTGGCATCGACAAGTGGAGCGATCGCAAAAGATTCTTCTGGCCCCGCTACGGCGATTTGGCTAGCTAGCCAGTAAGACTGCTCTTGCTTAATCTGCCGCCGCGCATCCTCAACGGGTCGATAAACCTGGAGCTCAACAATTTGCTCACAGTTACTCTTGGTTGAATCTAGAGTGCTAGTGGCTTGACAGAGGGGGCGTCGAGCCAAAACCGGAATTAAAAGATCGGTAGCAGTTGCGCTTTTGTTGGCTCCCTTGGCTTCATTACCGAGAGAGATGGGTTCACCTGGAATCCGACCTGCTTGGCGAATGCTGGCGCGAATTTCTGAGAGGGTTTGGAAAGTTTCCTGGTTGGCAACCGGGATGCGAGTCCAAGTGGGTAAATATTGATTTAATCCCACGATTGCATCAGGATCAACAATCAGTAGAATGGCTATCCAGGCTCCGCCAACTGTCAGCCCCGCCGCACCGCATAACAGTGCCAGTGCCCCCAGCAGGGAGAGCCAAGAATTAGCCTGAGCCTTAGCGGGTGCCTGGGGAGGACTCGGAACTCTGGGTGGGGAAGCACTCGCAGGCGGCCTTGGAGTCGCTGGCTTGCGCGGTGGCAAAAGCTTCGGTTTCTTCTGGGGTTGGAGCGCAGTCTTATCCGGTTTAATTCCCATTCCAGCTTTCAGTTAGCAATCAAAAATCTTTGGCGATCGCAGGTTTGCAGCTGAGCTGACTGCGTACTGATCCATACAAGGTGTAGTGACCTCTTCCGGTCAACCCATAAATTCTTGGAAGCGAGTTGGAGTCTCAAACTCTCCTTCCCGATGAGGGAAGGGGAGGGGAGTTAGGTCTCATAATGCTTAGCGATCGCGCCATCAACTCAGCAAATTTGGAACTAACTGTACCCCTAATTCTCAATAGTTCAGCAGGAATTTCAGACTTTTGCCAAAATCTACAGAATTTAAGCTTCTAACAAGGCTTGTTCGTAAAGTTGGCCTGCCCGCTCCCAAGTGTAATTGGTTTCGATCATCGATCGCGCGTTGTGAGAAAGCTCTGCTCGTAAAGCTGGATTTTCAAACAACTGGCTAATCGCGCTGACGTACTCAGCCACAGAATTCGCTCGCAATGCCCGCAGAGGCACATCGGCTCCATCCATAGTCAAGCCTTCCAAGCCGCGATTGCTAGCCACAATGGGTGCGCCTGCTGCCATTGATTCCAAGGTTTTGGTTTTAATGCCCAAACCAACGCGGAGGGGGACGACGCATACTGTCGCTTGGTGCATGTAGTCCACCATTGAGGGGACTTTGCCCGTGACCACCACACCAGGTTCCTCTTTGAGGGCTAAAACTTCTGCGACGGGACGCGCCCCCACCAAGCTAAAGGTAGCTTCTGGGTAACGCTGCCTGACTTGGGGAAACACCTCTAAGGCAAAGAAGCGAGCCGCATCAATGTTGTGGGAAGAATCCATCGCGCCTACAAACACCAAGCGCTGTCCCCCTGGGTCACTGGGGCGATAAGGAAACATCTCTAAGTCCACGCCGTTAGAAACGACGGTAATGGGAGAGCCTGGGGAAATGGCCGCTAGCTTTTGGCGATCGTCTTCCGTAGTGGCAATGAGACTCGAAAACTTAGCGCAGTAGCGTTTCTCGTAGCGATAGAGCAAGGGCAGATAGAGGCGATCGCGCAATGGATTTTCTGAAGCCCCATGCTCTAGATGGTTTAGCACCCAACCGTACACCGAGCTATGCACATCGACGACGGTGTGGACAGATTGGCGAAACTCCGGGCGAATATAAACTTCATTGACGCTGTGCTCACAGGCAATCACGTCACATTTTCCAGCGGCGACAAAGGTGTCTACCCAAGCTTGCACTTCTGGGGAATATCGTTTTAGGACGTTGGGGGGTGTGGTTTTGGCCACAGACTCAACAAAGCGACCGACTTTACTCAACAACCCAGGCTTGGCTTGAGACTGCTCCCCAGGAAACACCATCAGGTGGCTGACCCATTGCCGTAGCGCCTCCACATCTTCATCGGAGGTCCAGCGTTGCCGCTCAGTCACTAGCGTCACTTCATGGCGTTGATGCAAATATTTCAATAAATTAAAAGTCCTGCCCTCCGCTGCTCCCCGGCTGGGGGGATAGGGGAACGTATTACAGGAGAGCACCAGAATTTTCATAGGAGTTGTTGGGAAAAACTATAACCATTCAATCTCTGTGGCTTGCTCAGATAGCTTGGCAGCTTGCTGACCCGCTGTTCTGGCTCTGGCGCAGTAGACGCTAATGGGCGTACTGATCAGCTCGATCGCGGGAGTTTTGCCAAGCAGCGTTTTGCCCGTCTGAATCGGTAGTTCCTTTAAGAACCAGCGGCTAAGCAGATAGGCCGATTCCTGCCAGGTGTGTTTGCGGGTTAAGCCTACGCCATAGAGTTCGTGTAAGTAACGATTGGAGCGGCCATAGCGTTGCCACTGGCTTTTGAGGTCTTTGAGGGTAGCGCGATGACGATGTTGCACGATCGCCTCTTCGGCAAAATGTAGCTGCCATTCCGTTTGTTTCTGGATGCGCCAACAAATGTCAGCGTCCCCCCCGGTGGTCATGTAGGGTCGAAATAATCCTACTTGCTCTAGGGCTTGGCGTCTAATGGCTAAGTTAGCTGTTTGGCCGTAGGGACAGAATGAGTGAGCGAGAGTATCTTTTTGGCTCAGGAGGTTGCGGCTGTCAGCGTAGCGCTCTAGCAAGGTTGTGCCAGGCAGAGCAACGATTTCACCTGCAACCAACCCAATACTGGGGTCGGCAAAGGGTGGCACAAGCAGCTCTAACCAGTTGGGTTGGGGGCGGCAGTCGGCGTCGGTAAAGACAAAAATCTCTCCGATTGCAGCTCGAATGGCAGTATTGCGGGCGGCATAAGCGCTTTGAATCTTGGCTTCGGTGAGATGGTGCAGGTTCCACCCTTCGGCTTGGGCGGACTCAGCGGCTTGCTGCAAAATTTCAGCCGTGCGGTCTTGGCTAGCATTATCGACTAAGAGATACTCCACCCGTTCTCTAGGGTAGGTCTGAGCCCGAAGGCAAGCCAAAAGTTCAGGTAAATCGGTTTCGCCGTTGTAGATTGGAATGACAACGGAAACCTGAGGCAAGAAGGTATCTGGCTGAGGGCTATCCATCGCTTGATTTCTCTAAAATCTTTATACAGCCGTCCCTAATCTTTATGAAATTCATATAGCGGGCTCGATCCAGATTCTAAACGGAGCGATACCATCAATATCGAAGTGGCAGTTTGGAACTGCATCTTCACTCCAGTTTTAATGCTCTAGGGATGCGAATTTAAGACATTTTGAGGGGCGCTTTCCCAGTCACAGCATTTTCTAGTAATCAACTCATGCCTAAAGTTAGTATTTGCATTCCTACTTATAACCGAGCCAATCTGCTCCCCTACGCGGTTAATAGCGTTCTTCATCAAACTTACACAGATTTTGAGCTGCTAATTTGTGATGATGGCTCAACTGATGCGACCCCTGAAGTAGTGAGCCAATGGGACGATTCGCGCATTCGCTACATTCGTCATCCCGTCAATATTAAGCGCAGCAAGAACATGCGCTCTGGGTTTGAGGCAGCTTGCGGCGATTATTTCATCAAGTTTGACGACGATGATGCGCTAACGCCAGAGTTTTTAGAGAAAACGGTTGCTGTGTTGGACGCTAACCCGGATGTGGATTTTGTCTGCACGAATCATTGGATTATTAATCCAGCGGGAGAGCGAGAGGAAGCGGCAACATTGGCCAACGCTGCTAAGTGGGGCAAAGATAAGTTGCCAGCAGGTGTAATTCCTAATTTGGTTCACGAAACGTTTGTGCGCCAGAGCTTACAGGTGGGCTCGACGCTATTTCGCAAAGCTTGCTTGGATGAAGTGGATTTCATGCGCTTTGAAGCGGATGGCTGTGAGGATTTTGATTTGTTGGTGCGGTTGGCGATCGCGGGTAAGCAGGGCTACTTTTTGCCAGAGTATTTGATGGAATACCGGATGCACGGGGGCCAGAATAGCCTACGCCAGAGTATCCACTTTTTGAGAGCCAAGCTGTTCTGCCTCAACAGCTACCACTTTGATGCGAGCGATGTGGAGCGGCAGCGGATCAAAAAAGCGGCAGGCTTGAAGCAAGATCTCGCTTTGAGGTTAATTGAGAAAGGCGACACAGCGGAAGGCCGTCAACTTTTGCAAGAAGCGAATCAAGTTTTGGGCACTTCTAACCGCGCTAAGGCAGGCTTGGTGCTCTCGTACCTACCAGAAAGTTTGCGCCAAGTTGCGTTTAATTTATTCCGCCAAGTGCGAACCAAGGACTACGCGGAGCAGGTACGCCAAGTACAAACTTCTAGCTAAATTTGGGTGCTAACAAAAGTGGGTGATTCAGGGGTAATTAGGAGCGATCACCCAAACTTTCACCCATTTAACTCCATCAGTTTTGTAGTTCAGTGAGTAGTTTCGTAGTTCAGTGCGTATGTACAACTAAGCTCTTATCCAGCTATCAATAATATTCAACAGTTTTTTCTCACCAAGCATCTTCTGCATTTTTTTACCTCTTGGCTCTTTAAGGCGTTCACTAACATCCATTAAAGATTCAAATTTTTTCTTCTTACGTTCACTTAGCGCTGCTTCAGAAATCGTTGCGGCCTTTTGAGGAGAAACCCCTGCACTTCTCAGCTTTGCAGTCAAATCAGTCTGGCTAAGGCTATTAAACGCATCCAGTGGATGAATTTTTTCTGGAATTCTGTGTTCTAGTTGATCAATTCTTTGAATAATCTCTAGTTTGTTTTCTCGATATTCATCTCTTAACTGGTTTAACCGCTTCTCGTATTGAATTTCGAAATTTTTAAAGTATATCTCAAATTCATTTGAATTTATATTGCCTGAAGAGTTAGGAGGAGAGTCTTTCTTAGTGGCTTTGATTTGGCGTGAAGCTATCTCTTCATATTTCGGTGATACGATCAGGGCATTGACCATTTCACCTTTGCGTGGGTTTATTTCTTTTGCCCTTACAGCTGCATAATATTCTAAGTCTCCCTCAATAACTGCATAACGTTCTGGACCAACTGGCTTCAAAACAACTGGGCTTACAAGTCCACCTATATCTAAAATCATCTGAGCCAAAAGCTCTAACTCAGATTCGGAAAATTTTGAACGAGAAACACTTGAACTAATATTCTTTACATCTACTAGCGCAACTTCAACCATTAACTTATACCTATCTAGTTTTATTTAGAACTTCATTCGTTAAAGCCTCAAATTCTTCCGCAGAAGGTGAGTCAGGCGCAAAATCAAAAACTGATTTTGGATCAGGAATTTCTAAATCTCCTACAGTTATTGTTTGATTTATGCAGTGGGAGAGAAATGCTCTTTCAAAAATGATGCTATCCATGAGTGGCATATCATATCGCTGAGAAATAGCTTCTCTCTGTTTTGGAAAGGTATGTTTCAAAAACTGAGGATGTGTAGAAATTTTTGAAGGAAGAATTCCAAGCAAAGTAATTGGAGGTATTGATCGATCTTCTCGATATTCATTAACCTGATTTATAAAACCTTGAACATTCGGTAAACCCTGGTTGGCGAAAGGCTTTAAGTCCGAAGGTATAATCAAATAATCTGCTGCTATCATAGCTACCTCTGCATATAAATCTCTTGATGGAGGTGCATCAATAATTACATAGTCATACTTGCTTTCTACACGCTTTAATTTCGAAGTCAATCTAGATCTACTTACTGCAATTCGTGTTAATTTGTCTTGATACTCAACCAAAGTGATGTGAGATGGAATTACATCAATTTCTGGGTTGGTGAAAAAATTAGATTTTCGAGCGACATCTTCAATAAAATTGAAATCTCCTGATTCTAATAGATGATATACATTGCTATCTTTTAAGTTGTCCTCCTCATCAAATTGAAATTTTATCAAACCAGTAGCAAAGGTAGAGTTGGCTTGAGCATCTATATCAATTAAAAGGACCTTTTTATTTTTTCTGGTTAAGCCTGCTGCTAAATTAACAGATACAGTAGTTTTACCAACACCACCTTTGTTGTGATAAACCGCAATTGTTTTCATGGGGTACTTCCTTGGGGGATCTTGTTCTGTAGAAGAAGGACTTGCCTTAAGGGTATCTTTACCAATAAGGATTCTAATGTCATCAATTTTGGTGGCAACTTCTCGACCAAGACAGTTGAATCTTAGCTGGATGTCACTTCCAACTCGCTCAAAAATCCTGATTTCTTTACCATTGGTTAGCAGTCCATACTGAACATTCAAACTAACCAAATATCGCTTGAGTTTTCGAACATGCGTGTCCAGATTTTGGTTGGGGCTTTTGGCTTCCATCACCACACTTAATGGTGAGTTATCATCCAACATAAAAGGAATGACTTGGGCAGCAAAAGCTAAAAAATCTAGACGAATACTACCGACCGCAACTTCTTGATACCAGCTATCCGGTGTATAGCCCAGTTGAGGCAGCAAATATTGAACGATGAGCTTGCTTTCAACCTCACTTTCGTTGCGGCAAAGCTCAGGATTGAAATCCAAGTTAAATTTTCCCCTGAGATACAGCTAAATCAGAAACAGCCTTATAGTTCCCGATTTTGGCTCAAGGTCAATCGTCTTTAGTAGAGCGGCGTTGCAAATATTCAATAAATTTAAATAGCATTTAGGGCAAGTAAGCAAGCTTTTTACTATGACTAAAGCTAGTTAGTAAAAAGGTGCTACTTGCCCTAGAGCAAAATTTTGCTCCTTAAATTAGAACAAACAGTTAGTTCTAGAAGACTATTTAACTGCGCTTGAAGAGAGAGGTGAAGCGGTCTTTGACGTTGGCGATCGCCGATTGGAACGCATTAGCAACAGCTTGCTCAGGCTTCACGGCAATTTGGATCGGTTCGTCGCTAAATTCCTTCAATCGATAGCCGTATTCTAAATTGGCTTGATTCTTGCGGAGGATCGGAAACAGGCGGAATGCACCTTCGCGCAGATCTTTTTCGCTATCGTAGATCGCCATATTAATTTGGCTGCTGCGCTTCACGGCAATTGAGCCGACTGGGTACCACTGCTTTTTGTTCTGAATTCGCATATAGATATTGAACTCAGGCACCCCGTCAGTTTTCATTTTGTCGTACTGCTTCGAAGCTTCCGTCCGCTTGACAGCTTTCTTAGAAACAGACTTTTTTGGGGTTTCTGCCTTACCAAATCCACCACTCGTCACAGCGATCGCTCCTTGCTCTCTTAAGGAAAGTTTACAGTATTTTCAGAAATGAGAGAACTAGCGAGAGTGCGGATATCTACCCGATCCCCATTACGCTAAGATGCTGTTTCTAGGGACTTCATAATCAGGTGAAAATCGGCAGCGATCGAGTATTCTTAAGGGTCAGAGTAGCGATCGTAACTAGCAAAGATTCCCCTGAGTAAAGTTTAAAGTTTGGTACCACTGCGCTTATGATCTGGACTGCATGTTATGTCGTAGGTGCCTAACCCCCTAGCCCACCCTGGCTCGGCCATGCATGACCCTTGAGAGGACGCAACGAATGGGATTTATCATCGCAACTGCAAACATGAAAGGTGGCGTTGGCAAAACGACCCTCACCATCAACTTAGCCACTGCCCTGGCCAAAAATCATGGCAAGCGAGTTTTAATTGTCGATCTCGACACCCAAATCAGCGCCACCCTCAGCCTCATGGCTCCCGGCGATTTTGCCAAGCTTCGCAACAATAAGCGCACCCTGCGACACCTAGTACATCGCGCCATTTATAGCGACAAACAACTGCCTAATCTTGTCCCTGAAGCAGTCCAAGCCTACATGTGTAATGTCAAAGGATTGGATTTGTTGCCCGGAGACATCGATTTATACGATGAATTCTTAGTTTCTGAAATGCTGTTTGAAAAAGCCACAAAAGACAGCACCAAAAACTTTGAACAAGTTTGGAATAACTTTGAAAAAGGGCTTATTTCAAGTATTCTGCAACCTGTTCTTAAAGACTACGATTTCATCATTCTCGACTGCGCCCCTGGCTACAACCTTTTGACTCGCAGTGCCCTCTTAGCCAGTGATTTTTACGTTCTGCCTGCCAAACCCGAACCCCTCTCTCTAATCGGGATTCAACTTCTGGAACGACGCCTTGCCAAACTGCGAGAAACCCATAAGGAAGGTGCGCCAGTCAAAATTCAGCTGCTGGGCATCACTTTTATGCTCTCTGGCAATATACTCACGGGGCGCTATTACAGCCAAGTCATGAAGCGGGTGAACGAAGACTACAGCGAAGCCAAAATCTTTAAGACTCGGATTCCTGTAGATGTGAATGTCTCTAAGGCCGTCGATTCATTTACCCCTGTGGTGCTCAGCAATCCTAGTTCATCGGGTGCTAAAGCTTTTGCGGGACTGGCCCAAGAATTTCTACAAAAACTCACGGTTGCGGCCCGCCTGGACCAGAAGCCCAGCAAGTTTGCCCTGGCCGACATGGAGTAAATCCTGGAGAGAAGATCTTAGGGGCTTAGCATTTGAGCCAAGATGAATCTATCAGCATCAGAAATTGCCACTCCAAATGCTAAGCCCTGAAATACCAAGCGCAGCAATCAGCTACACCGAACTCTCGGCGGGTTGCTTTTCTTTGGCGGTTTCTTGCACGCGCAGGGCCACTTCTTGCCCATAGGTGAGTTCTAGAATATGGCCATCTGGATCGGTGACAAAGGCCCAGTAGCCAATGGGGGGACCTGCATCAGCGGGGCCGTTGTTGAGGCAACCTTCTTCTCTGGCTTGGTCACAGAGGCGATCGACGACTTCGCGGCTTTCGCAGGCGACTCCTAGATGAGCAGGGGGTAAAAGTTTGTGCTCGACGTTGGGTTCTTGGAGCAACACAATCACAAAGGGCCGCGTGTGATCGGTGAGCCAAGCTACGTTCTCCCCGGTTTTGGGGTCAGTGCGCCGATGCACCGCTTCCATGTTGGCGTATTTGCCATAAAAGGCAATGCTGGCGTCCAGGTTGGTGACGGGCAAGGCCACATGGGTGAATCCAATATCAGTCATTTTTAGTTCAGATCTTGAGGCTTTACTCCACCACTATGGCGTGCAAGCCTGCCAGACGTTATCTTCTGGGAGATAGAACTATGGGCGATCGCGAACAAAGAACCTCTCCCCCAGCCCCTCTCCTACGAGGCGAGGGGAGCTAGAAGTAGCTCAAGTTTTTACGGCTCGGTTCCCCCTTCCCTCGCAGGGAAGGGGCTAGGGGGTTAGGTCTAGAATGCTCCTTCTAGGGCAGGTTCGCAGCGTTCGCAGAGTAGGGAGTGAGCCTCTGATTCGCCTACGTGGGTGGAGTAGTTCCAGCAGCGATCGCATTTTTCGCCATCAGCTTTGACTACGCCGATCCCTAGCGCGTCGGACTGGGAGCTGTACTGCAAGCCTTCTAGGGCGGCGGGGGAGTCGAGCAGTTCTACCTGGGAGACAATAAACAGGTAGCGCAGTTCGTCTACGCCGTTGCCTTGGAGGCTGGTGTCGGGGTTCATGGTTTGGAGCTGTTGGCGTAGCTCTAAGTCGGGCACGTAGAGCAGTAGCTTGGCTTCCAGGGAGGAGCCGACCATTTTTTCGGCGCGGGCTTTCTCTAGGACTTTGTTGACTTCTGCTCGGATTTGCCGCAGGGCAGGCCAAGATTTTGCTAGAGCTTCCACTTGCCAGCGACCTTCGAGATGCACCCAACCCGCCTCAAATACCGACTTGTACGGGGTGGAGTAAGGCAGGAATTGCCAGATGTCTTCGGCCATGTGAGAGAGCACAGGTGCGATCGCTCTGGCGAGGTTTTCCAGGATGATCCGCAGCACGGTTTGGCAACTGCGACGACGAGGGGCATCGGGAGCGCTAATGTACAACCGATCCTTGGCGATGTCTAGGTAGAAGTTGGACAAGTCCACGACGCAGAAGTTTTGCACCGTCTGGAAGAAGCGGAAGAACTGGAAGCTCTTAAAGGCTTCGGTGATTTCGTTGAAGACTTCGCAGGAGCGATGCAGCATGTAGCGATCGAGTTCTAGCAGGTCTTCGTAGGCGACCGAGTCTTTGGTGGGGTCAAAGTCGTGCAGGTTGCCGATCAAGAAGCGGGCGGTGTTGCGGATCTTGCGATACACATCCGACATTTGCTTCAGGATGTTTTTGCCGATCAGCACGTCGGAGGAGTAATCCACCGAAGACACCCACAGCCGCAGCACATCGGAGCCGTAGGGTGGTTCTTCCTTTTGATTCTTGCCGCCGTTGATCACGATCATCGGGTCTACGACGTTGCCCATCGACTTACTCATCTTGCGGCCTTGCTCATCCAAGACAAAGCCGTGGGTCAAAACGGTGTTGTAGGGAGCAACTCCATTCGCAGCGACGCTGGTGAGCAAGCTGGACTGGAACCAACCCCGGTGCTGGTCGGAGCCTTCCAGGTACATGTTGGCGGGGTAGCACAGTTCCTCGCGTTGCTTCGCGACTGCGGCCCAAGAGGAGCCAGAGTCGAACCACACGTCCATTGTGTCGGTGCCTTTGCGGTAGCTGCGACCGTTGTTGCGGTAGGTTTCGGGCAGTAACTCTTCGACCGGAAGTTCCCACCAAGCATCGGAGCCTTTCTCGGCAAAGATGGCTTGGACATGGGCGATCGTTTCTTCAGTCAGCAAAGGTTCTCTGGTGGCTTCGTCGTAGAACACGGGGATCGGCACGCCCCAATTCCGTTGACGGGAGATGCACCAGTCCGATCGCTCAGCCACCATTGAGGTGATGCGGTTTTCGCCTTGAGCTGGAATCCACTGGACAGAGGCGATCGCTTCTAGGGCGGCTTCCCGGAACCCAGATACCGAAGCGAACCACTGTTCAGTCGCTCGGAAGATGGTTGGCTTTTTGGTCCGCCAGTCGTAGGGATACTTGTGGACGTAGGGTTCTTCTTTGAGCAGAGAACCCGCAGCTTGCAAGGCATCGATCACCGCCTGGTTGCCAGGGCCGAGGACGTTTAAGCCTGCAAATGGGCCTGCCTCTTCGGTGAAGTCGCCGTTGTCGTCTACGGGCGCGAAGACGGGTAAGCCGTAGCGCAAACCTACTTGGTAGTCATCTTGACCGTGACCCGGTGCGGTGTGCACCAAACCTGTACCAGACTCGGTTGTGACGTAATCGCCACCCACCACGATTGGGCTTTCGCGATCGAACAAGGGATGGCGATAGGTGGAATGCTCTAGCGCTTGGCCTTTGAGCGTAGCTTTGACGGTAAGAGTTGTGCCTAGAACTTCTGAAAGTCGCTCTACCAATTCAGCAGCGACGATCAGGTATTTGGTGTCGGGGAGGCGATCGCTAGCTCCGACTTCTACCACCGCGTAGTTTAGCTTTGGGTTGACGCTGACGGCCATGTTGGCGGGGATCGTCCAAGGAGTTGTGGTCCAGATTGCCACTTTCAAATCTGGCAAATAGGGGCCAAAAGTTTCCTGAGCGGTGTCAGACAACCCAGTCATGGGGAAGGCGGCGTATAAGCTGCGAGAGGTGTGGCCTTCGGGATACTCCAGTTCTGCTTCTGCTAACGCTGTTTTAGAGCTGGGACTCCAATAGACAGGCTTGCGACCGCGATAAATATGACCTTTCAGCACCATTTGCCCAAACACGCCAATCTGAGCGGCTTCGTAAGCAGGTGTGAGAGTCAAATACGGATGCTCCCAATCGCCCCAGATGCCATAGCGCTTGAAGGATTGGCGCTGGTCGTCTACAGTGGCGATCGCAAAATCTCTGGCTTTGTGGCGCAGATCCAAGGGCGTTAGCTTTTGCCGCTCGTCTGGTTTCATGTTTTGCAGAACTTTCAGTTCAATCGGCAAACCATGACAATCCCAACCGGGCACGTAGCGAACTTTGCGCCCCTGAAGCAGGTGAAACTTATTGATAATATCCTTCAGAATCTTGTTGAGGGCGTGGCCAATGTGCAGCGAACCATTGGCGTAGGGAGGCCCATCATGCAGAATAAACAGCTCACCTGGATTGTTCTGCGACAGGTGCTCATAAATCTGGTGCTCTGCCCAAAACTGTTGCAGCTCTGGTTCGCGTTTGACAGCATTGGCGCGCATGTCAAAGTTGGTTTTGGGCAGATTGACGGTGTTTTTATAAGTTCCTGATTCTGTCACAGTCGGAAGCCAACGAAGGATAAAGGTCAAGTCTTGCTTCGACCATTATCCTTGACAAGCTCCCTATGCTTCAAGTTTAGTTTTCAGGATTTTCAGATGACTCTGAATTTTCAGGGTCGTGAGGCTGGGCCTGTTCTACCAAAAATGGGTTGGGTGGGTTGGGCCGCTTTAGCTCTGGGGTGTCCTCCGATGTCGCTTCGGACGCCGCGATCGCTTCCTCTACCGCTTCAGGCTCAACCAGCGTAAATGTTGCAGGTTCAATCGGCGGCGCATTGAGATCGATGTCTTCTTGCTGACGCTCAATTGGATCGCCGGGGCCAATCGGTTCAGCAGGTGGAGCTAAGTCAACTTCGGCTGCATCTACTGGGATGGCTTCGGCAGGCACGAAGGGATCACCGAGCGGGTTCTCTACCACTTCAAGGCCTGTAGCTGCCTGCTCCACTGCTTCTGGAGTGGCTTCATCTTCTGGGATCGATGCGGATACATCACCAGAAGGGGTAAAGCCAGTGGGTACCACTACGTCATCTAGCGCTTCTGGAGCTACTTCGGCGGCGTTGTTGAGCAGGGTCTCTTCTTCGTCAACGCTTAGCAGTTCGGCATTGGTCGTCGCAGTTGGTGGTTCGGCAACGGTTTGGCTGGGTGACTCTAGCAGTAAAGTCGGCTCGTCGTCACTCAATGAGGTAGGTGAGGTAGGTGAGCTAACTGGCGTTGGCGTTGCAGCTGCGGCAGTGGGGTCAGCCATGTCGTCCTCAAGCTCATCGCTCACCTCTGTGTCTGCTCCAGGACCCGACTTCGGTGGATGATTGAGCTCGATCATGGGGCGGCTGGGTTTCTTCTGGCCAATCTTGGCGATCGCACCCTTCACCGTGTCAACCAGTCCTGACACAGAAGCCAAAGGGTTAGAGGTTGCTTTACCACTGGAAGTTGATTGACTGCCACTGGTGCCAGAACCTACTACTTCAGTGGGTACCGTAGCCCCCGAACTAGCAGATGCACTAGTTGAACTGGGTGACTGGCCCGTACCTCCCTGCGATCGCTCTTTCACGCTATTGAAGAGACGGCTGGCTTGGTCCTTGAGTTGGGTCACGTTTTCGGAGGAAGAGAAGCCAATCAGCTTGTCTCGAACTTGCTGAGTGGTGCCTCGCAGGGCGGCTGGTGTTGCCTGGGCAGGCAGTTGAGTTTTTTGTTCAGCTGGGGTGAGATCCCAGCGCATTTTTAGGGTTTGCCAACCAAACCAACCGAGGAGGGCGACGCTTGCCGTCTGACCCAGTAGGACACCCCCGGTGATCCGTCCCGCACAGACCCAGAGCACCAGGGCATAAAACAGAGCAATACCGCTCCAAATAAAATCGCTTTTGCGATGAACTTCTGGAAAGAAGAAAGCGGCCATATATAGAGCAAAGCTGCCAAGCGCGACAGCCAATGCCAGGATGTATGCAAGCATCATGCACTCCCTACTGCATCTGACGACTACTCATTCAATCTACTGCCTTAATGTCTATTGTCTCTGACATATTGAATTCTGAAGCAGGCTGAATTGTCCTGAGGCTCTGGTTGTAAAGGTGGCGAGGCGATCGCTTTGGCGTAACAATTTGTAGCGATCGCCTCAGCTTCATTAATGCTTTTTAGGGATAATCTTTCTGAATTTCTTTCCCTAGACAGACTTAAATCCTCATTTTTCCAGCCTTTTGCGGAGGCTCTTAATTTCTTCTTCCAGTACAACCTAAGGGGATCGGGCTACCCTGAAGGGGAATCACAGGCCCTGATACATGCAGAGTTGGTAAAAAGTGTTATGACCCAGCAGAGCTTTGGTCTCATTGGTTTAGCGGTTATGGGTGAGAACCTAGCCCTGAACGTTGAACGTAATGGTTTTCCGATTGCCGTTTATAACCGAACCCCAGACAAAACCGATGTCTTCATGGCACAGCGGGCGCAAGGTAAGCAAGTTAAAGCTGCCTACTCCATTGAAGACTTTGTGGCTTCTCTAGAACGGCCTCGAAAAATTTTAATTATGGTGAAAGCGGGGGCTCCGGTTGATGCTGTGATTAATCAGCTGAGACCCCTGCTAGAGCCTGGTGACATCATTATTGATGGTGGCAACTCTCTCTATGAAGATACGGAGCGGCGCACTAAGGAGTTAGAACCTTCCGGACTCCATTTTGTGGGTATGGGAGTCAGCGGTGGTGAAGAAGGAGCCCTGAATGGCCCCAGTTTAATGCCAGGTAGCTCCAAAGCTGCCTATGATGAACTCGCTCCCATCTGGACCAAGATTGCGGCCCAAGTGGATGATGGCCCTTGCGTGACCTACATTGGGCCAGGTGGGGCAGGGCACTACGTCAAGATGGTGCACAATGGCATTGAGTACGGCGATATGCAGTTGATTGCAGAAGCTTATGACTTGCTGAAGAATACTCTAGGCTTAAATCACACCCAGCTACATGAAGTGTTTGCTGAGTGGAATACTACTGAAGAACTCGACTCTTATCTAATTGAAATCACAGCTGACATCTTCAAGAAAATTGATCCCGATACAGGCAATGCCCTAGTTGATGTGGTTCTAGATGCTGCTGCCCAGAAAGGGACGGGGCGCTGGACGGTTGCCAGTGCTTTAGAGCTAGGTGTTTCCATCCCCACTATGATTGCTGCTGTGAATGCTCGGATTACCTCTTCCCAGAAGGAAGAACGGGTCGCTGCTTCCAAGGTTTTGACAGGACCTACAGGTAAGTATGAAGGCGATACCAGAGCCTTCATCGGCAAAATCCGGGATGCTTTGTACTGCTCCAAAATCTGCTCCTATGCTCAGGGCATGGAGTTGTTGAGTGTTGCCTCTAGGGACTTCAACTACGGTCTGAACTTAGGCGAAATTGCTCGGATTTGGAAAGGCGGTTGCATCATTCGAGCTCGCTTCTTGAATAAAATCAAGCAAGCCTTTGATGAAAACCCCAGCTTACCCAATTTGCTGCTAGCTCCAGAGTTTAAGCAAACGATTCTGGATCGACAAGACGCTTGGCGTGAAGTGGTGATTCAAGCGGCTAGATTGGGGATTCCGGTGCCCGCTTTTAGTGCTTCGCTTGATTACTTCGATAGCTACCGTCGCGATCGCTTGCCTCAGAACCTAACTCAGGCCCAGCGCGATTACTTCGGTGCCCATACCTACCTGCGAGTAGACAAGCCAGGAGTCTTCCACACGGATTGGACCCCAGCGGCTCAGGAATCTACCCAGACTTCCACGCCTGAAGTTCCTCTAGATGGTAAAGAGCCAGGAACTGTGGCACCGGAAGAGGTGAAAACTCAGGAAGCTCAAACGCAGCGTTAACCAGCTTCAAAGTTTGGCTCCTCCTCTCAATCCTATGCCTCCATCAGGGGGCATTTTTTGTGCTCTTGATACCTTGTACTACTGGAAGCTAATGATCTTTGCCATTTTGAAACGCTCCAGCTCTACACCTTTACGAGTCACGACTTCGGTTTCTGTGATGTGATATCCCATTTTTAAGAAGAAAAACTTAGAGATGCGGCTAGCTTCAGTGTGCAGATGCTCTACTCCTCGTTGGATTGCATAGGTTTCTAGTTTTAGGTAAATCTTGGTGGCATATCCTTGCCGCGCCGCTTGGCTGGCTGTGTAGAGAAAAGCAATATGATTGAGCGGATTTAATTGCCCAAAAGCGAGTAATTGCCCCTCTGATACAGCAACCAATGTCAGGCCCTGCTGGAGCGATCGCCTGAATTCCTCGATGTCGTCAGGATAAGCAGACCAGACGGCTATTTGCTCAGCGTTATAGGCTGTAGCCCCAATGCCAAGGACAGAGTCTTGGTAAATCGCCGCGATCGCTTCAGCATCGGTCGTTTGATAAGGACGAATCAACATGATTTTTAGATCCGGATTAAGCTCTGCCCAGAGAGAGATTTACTTGTCAGTTTTAACGAACTACAAGGGAAAGGCCACTAATTCGGCACAAGTAACTCGGCACAGCTAATTCAGTACAAGTATCCAGCACAAGCAATTCGGCACAGTTGGAATGGTGATCGAAAACCCCGTCGGCAACGTTTCTGAAGAAGTTTTTGTCTTTCCAACATCCTTCGCCCAGCAGCGGCTGTGGTTTCTGGAGCAGCTTGTTCCCAACACCTGTTTATATAATGTGCCGACTGTATTTCGCCTGACTGGTGCCCTCAATGTAGTTGTTTTAGAGCAAAGCTTTAATGAGTTGGTGCGTCGTCATGAAACTCTGCGAACAACTTTTGTGGTGATTGACGGAGAACCCGCGCAGGCGATCGCACCTCGTCTCCAGATTCCTCTCTCGATCATCGACTTGCAACATTGTTCTGTCCTAGAGCGGGAAGCAGAAGCGCAGCGACTGATCCGGACAGAAATGCAGCGGTCATTCTGTTTGTCTCAAGGGCCGCTGATTCGGTTGGTCCTGATTCGGCTGGCTCTATCAGAACATATCCTTTTGATCAATTTGCATCATATCGTTTTTGATGAGTGGTCTAGTGGCATCTTGATCCGAGAATTGGGGGCTTTGTATACCACTTTGAGTACAGATGCAGCTTCTCCTTTATCAGATTTGCCGATTCAGTATGCGGATTTCGCTCATTGGCAACGAGAATGGTTACAGGGAGAAATTTTAGAGTTACAACTTGCTTACTGGCGACAACAGTTGCGAGACGTATCTGTACTGGATCTTCCGACCGATCGCCCGCGTCCTAAATTGCCTACTCATCGAGGGGCGCTGCATCAGGTAGAACTCCCTCAAAGCTTAGCTGAAGCGCTCAATGCCCTGAGCCAGGATACGGGTAATACGCTGTTTATGACTTTGTTGGCAGCATTCCAGACGTTGCTCTATCGCTACACGGGTCAGACAGATGTTCCGCTCGGCTCACCTATCGCCAATCGCAACCGCAGTGAATTGGAGAGCTTAATTGGGTTTTTCGCCAATAGTCTAGTGCTGCGGGGAGATCTGTCTGGTAATCCTACTTTTGTGGAACTACTGGAACGATCGCGGCAGATGACTCTGGCCGCATATGCCCATCAAGATGTGCCGTTCGAGAAGCTGGTTGAGGAGTTGCACCCTATCCGTAACCCTAGCCATAATCCCCTGTTTCAAGTCATATTTGCGCTGCAAAATGCGCCGATGACCCAGCTAGAGTTGTCTGGGTTGACGCTGGACGCCATTGAGTTTGACACCCGCAGTAGTCGCTTCGATTTGGAGCTGTATCTGTGGGAATGTGGGGAGAATTTTCGGGGGTTATGGGGGCAAGGCTGGCAAAACTCTACAGGTCTGCGAGGAGTGGTGGTCTACAACACAGATCTATTTCAACCAGAAACGATCGCTCGCTTCATGCGATCGCTGCAAACTCTTTTGGAGGCGATTGTCGCTAACCCTCATCAGCGGTTGGCAGATTTACCTGTACTGACTGCGGCTGAACAAAAACAGATCTTGCTGGATTGGAATCAGACGGATACAGGCTATCCCAAATCTCAGTGCATTCATCAACTGTTTGAAGCGCAAGTAGAAAAGTCACCGGATGCGATTGCAGTTCAATTTGGTGACAAGCAGTTTACTTATCAAGCCTTAAACCAAGGCAGTAACCAATTAGCTCATTACTTACAGAAGCTGGGAGTTGGAGCGGAGGCATTAGTAGGTGTTTGTCTCGATCGCTCCTCCGAGATGGTGGCAGCTCTCCTCAGCATTCTCAAGGTAGGAGGGGCTTATGTACCACTAGATCCGACATATCCCTCAGAACGACTCTGCTTTATGATCGAGGATGCTCAAGTTCCTGTATTGCTAACTCAGACGCAATATCGAGAGCAGTTCCAAGATTGTTCCGTTCAGGTGATTTGCATAGATCAGGAGTGGGCCGCGATCGCCCAAGAGAGCGAAGAAAATCTCCCTAGCCAAGTTACAGCCGAAGATTTGGCTTATGTGGTTTATACCTCTGGTTCCACGGGGCAACCCAAGGGGGTGACTGTGCCCCATCGCGCCGTAAATCGGCTGGTATGTGATACCAACTATATCAAGATTCATCCCGGCGATCGCGTTGCTCAAGTCTCTAATGTCTCTTTCGATGCCGCTACGTTTGAGATTTGGGGTGCGCTGCTGAATGGCGCTCAACTGATTGGCATTGATCGGGAAATATCCTTATCTCCACTGAAATTCGCAACAGCTCTAGCCCAACAACAGATTGATATCCTATTTCTGACCACAGCTCTGTTTAACCAAGTCGCCAGTGAAGTCCCGGCTGCCTTTCGTAGATTGCGATATCTATTATTTGGTGGAGAAATTGCCGATCTACAACGGGTTCGAGCTGTAATCCAAGCAGGTGTACCAAAACACTTGCTGCATGTTTACGGTCCGACGGAAAGTACCACGTTTGCCTCTTGGTACGAGATCCAGGAACTGCCAGAAACTATCACCTCTCTCCCAATTGGTCGGCCAGTTGCTAATACCCAGCTTTATATCCTTGATACCCAACTTCAACCTGTACCAATTGGTGCAAAAGGTGAACTATACATCGGCGGTGATGGGCTAGCAACAGGCTATCTTAACCAACCAGAACTAACCGCTGAGCGATTCATTTCTTATAAGGATGAAGCAAGCTACCTCCTTCCTCTCTACAAAACCGGAGATCTTGCTCGTTATCACCCTGATGGCAATATTGAATTTTTGGGTCGTAGCGATCATCAGGTGAAGCTGCGGGGTTTTCGGATTGAATTGGGTGAAGTTGAGGCAGCTTTGCAGCAACACTCGCAGGTACAAGCAGCGATCGCCCTTCTTCAGTCATCCGCCACTGACGGTCGATCTTTGGTGGCTTATATTGTCCCTAGACGGAAACCTGCTCCTACTACTTCAGAACTGCGGAGTTTTTTGAAGGCGAAGTTGCCAGAGTATATGATTCCAAGTGCGATCGCAGTTTTGGAGGCTCTGCCGCTAACTCCGAATGGCAAGGTAGATCGGCGGGCTTTGCCTCCTGTAAGTTTAGCCTCGGTGGTTGGAATACCTGCGGCTCAAGCGCCACAAACGGAGATAGAACAAAAGCTGGCTGCGATTTGGATGCGGCTTTTAGGGCTTCCGCAGGTCGGAGTCCATGACAACTTCTTTGAGTTAGGAGGGCACTCGCTGCTAGCCACTCAACTCATGTCTCGCATTCGGGATGTTTTACAGGTGGAAGTGCCGTTGCGTACTTTGTTTGAGGCTCCCACGATCGCGGGCTTAGCTAAACAGATAGAAACGCTCAGTTGGGCGGGGCGGAGACGAGAAGTTTCTAGTGCTGTAGCAGTGGGACGTGAGGAGGTGGAGTTTTGACAACGGCTGAGTTTTTAGCTTATCTGCGACAATTAGATATTCAGGTGTGGTTAGAGGGAGCCAATCTACGCTGTAGTGCCCCAGACGGAGCCTTGACCCCAGAGTTGCGAGTCGCGATCGCTCAACGCAAATCAGAGTTGCTGAACTGGTTACATCAAGCTCATGCCTCTGTCAATCAAGCTGCATCTGAACTGAAGCCAATTTCCCGTAATCAACCACTACCGCTTTCCTTCGCCCAACAGCGATTGTGGTTTCTCGATCAACTGGTGCCAGAAAATCCCTTCTACAACATGCCCGCAGCCGTGCGGTTAAGTGGACATTTGCATCTAAGGACGCTGGAACAAGCTTTTGCGGCAGTGGTGCAACGTCATGAAACGCTACGGACTCGCTTTGCCAAAGTAGACGGGCAACCCACCCAGATCATTACGCCTGCTTTGTCACTGTCTATTCCAGTGACGGATCTGCAAAGTCTGGATTCCTCGGCGCAAGAGGAGACCGTTCGGCAAATTGCCACAGAGGAAGCACATTGCCCCTTTGATCTCACAGTCAGTCCGTTGTTGCGGGTGAAGTTATTGCAGCTAGAGACGACAGAATATCTACTACTGCTCAATCTGCATCACATTATTTCGGATGGTTGGTCGTTGGGGGTGTTAATGCGAGAGCTAGGAGCGCTCTATACAGCCTTTGCGGAGGGGCAGTCTTCTTCTTTGCCAGAGTTGCCGATTCAGTATGCAGACTTTGCTCACTGGCAGCGGCAATGGCTACAAGGAGAAGTGCTGGAGTCGCAACTGGCTTATTGGCGACAACAGTTGCAAGATCTGCCAGTACTGAATCTCCCGATTGACCATCCCCGCCCAGCCACGCAAAGTTATAAAGGCGCGATCGCTCCCTTAGCGCTATCTCTTGAACTCACCCAAGCCTTAGAAGAACTGAGCCAAGAATCGGGAACGACGCTGTTCATGACCCTTTTGGCTGCGTTTCAAACTCTACTTTTCCGCTATACAGGGCAGACTGATGTGGCTGTAGGGTCTCCGATTGCTAACCGTAACCGCAGTGAGATCGAGGGATTGATCGGTTTCTTCGTCAACAGCTTGGTGCTACGAATCAATCTTTCTGGTAATCCGACGTTTCGGGAGTTGCTGGAGCGATCGCGGGAAGTCGCATTAGCCGCCTACGCTCATCAAGATGTGCCATTTGAAAAGTTGGTTGAAGAACTACATCCAGAGCGGGACTTGAGCCGCAATCCATTGTTTCAGGTCGCATTTGCCCTCCAGAATGCGCCAATGACATCGCTAGATCTCCCTGGGCTGAAACTATCTCCTTGGAAACTGGATGTTGGCACCGCTCGGTTTGATCTGGAGTTCCATATATGGGAGCAAGCAGAAGGACTGAGTGGCCTCTGGGATACCCCAAAGGAGGGGCTGAGCGGCTTTGTGGCATACAGTACCGAACTGTTTGAGCCGGCTACCATCACGCGAATAATTGGGCATTTTCAAACGCTGCTAGAGGGAATTGTTGCCAATTCAGATCAGCGACTCTCCAATCTGCCCATCCTCAATGCTGCTGAACAGCATCAACTACTAGTTGAGTGGAATCAAACTCAGGTGGAGTACAACAAGGATGTTTGTATTCATCACCTATTTGCTGCCCAGGCTGAAAAAACACCTGATGCGATCGCGGTTTCCGCACCCTCTGGAAACGTAGGTGTGGCCGATCAGCAATTGACCTATCAAGAATTAGATCAGCGGGCTAACCAACTGGCGCACTATTTACAACAAATAGGAGTGGGGCCAGAAACCCTCGTTGGCATCTGTGTCGATCGCTCCCTTGATGTCTTAATTGCCATCTTGGGTGTGTGGAAAGCGGGAGGTGCTTATGTGCCGCTCGATCCAGAGTATCCCCGCGATCGCCTTCAGTTTATGCTGCAAGATTCGCAAGTTTCGGTGTTGCTGACTCAGCGATCGCATGTGGAAGTGTTTGATATTTCCCCATTTTCCTTGCAAGGGGGGAGTGATAAACCCATTTCGGGAGAAGATCAGACGCTTCGAGTTATCTGTCTAGATCAAGATTGGGAGTTGATTGCTCAGCAAAAGCAGTCAGCCCCCGCTAGTGTTGCGACAGCCGATCAGTTGGCTTATGTGATCTACACCTCTGGCTCAACCGGGATGCCCAAAGGGGTGATGGTGGAGCACCGAGGGCTTTGTAATGTGGTGACAGCGCAGCAGCAAAGCTTTAATTTGCCGTTGGGGAGTCGGGTGCTGCAATTTAGCGCCTGGAGCTTTGATGCTTCCATCTTTGAGATGCTGATGGCGTTAGGCGCTGGAGGTACGCTCTATATTGTGCCCCAGTCAGCGCGATCGCCTGGGATAGAACTGGTTCAATTCCTCCAAACCCAGAATATTGCTGCCGCGATTTTGCCGCCTGCGGTCTTGTCCCTATTGCCAGAAAATAACCTACCAATGCTGCAAACGGTGATTGCGGGTGGAGAAGCTTGTAGCGGTGAAATCGTGAGAAAGTGGGCACGAGGACGACGGTTTTTTAATGCTTATGGCCCTACAGAAACCACGATTTGGGCGACGGTGGCCGAACTGACTCACAAAGCTGACAGCCTCGAAAAGCCCCGCATTGGTCGTCCTGTGGCGAACACCCAAACTTATGTTTTGGATACTTATCAACAGCCTGTGCCGATTGGTGTAGTTGGTGAGCTATACATTGGTGGGGATGGAGTAGCTAGGGGATATCTCAACCGACCAGAGTTAACTGCTGAGCGTTTCATTTCTCTCCCCCTCTTCTCTCCTAACCCCTCTCTCCCAACCTCTCTTTACAAAACTGGAGATCTCGCTCGTTATCGACCAGATGGCACCTTAGAATTCATTGGGCGAGCAGATGAACAGGTTAAGGTTCGGGGCTTCCGGATGGAATTGGGTGAGATTGAGGCGGTCTTGCAGCAACATCCTTTAGTGAAAGGGGCGATCGCCACAGTTCAGGAATCAGCCTCTGGAGATCAACAGTTAACGGCTTATATCTCTTTCCATCCAGAGCGTGAAGGAGCTGGGATGGCGATCGCCCAGCAGCTACAGCAGGAGCAAGTAGAACATTGGCAAACTCTATACGATCAGACCTATGCTCAGCCTGTTAATTCTGCTGATCCAACGTTCAATATTGTGGGCTGGAATAGCAGTTATACGGGGCAACCCATTCCAATAGAACAGATGCGAGAATGGGTCGATCGCCGAGTGGAACAAATTCTCGCCCTACAACCTCAGCGAGTCCTAGAAATTGGTTGTGGAACGGGATTGCTGCTATTTCAACTAGCGCCTCACTGTCTCGAATATTGGGCTACAGATTTTTCCCAAATCTCATTAAGTACGATTCAGCAGCAGCTAAACCAGCAACAGTTGCCGCCCGTAAAACTATTGCATCGTTCGGCTAACGACTTTGCAGGTATAGAGCCAGCTAGATTTGATTTGATTGTGCTCAATTCGGTGGTGCAATACTTTCCGAGTGTGGATTACTTAGTGCAAGTTTTGGAGGAAGCGCTACAAGCCCTAGCTCCAGGCGGTTCTCTCTTTATTGGGGATGTGCGGAATCTAGCGCTGTTGTCTGCCTTTCATGCTTCTGTGCAGATGGAGCAAGCTAGCCCTGCATTGAAGCGATCGCAGCTCCATCAGCGGTTTCAGCGAGCCATGTTTGAGGAACCAGAACTGCTGGTCGATCCAGATTTCTTTCAGGCGTTGCGATCGCATTTTCCGCAAATCCAGGAAGTACAGGTTCAGCTCACTCGTGGTCAGGCTCATAATGAGATGACCCAGTTCCGCTACAACGTCATCTTGCAGAAAGAAACTCCAGCTAAGGAAAGTCAGGAGAAACCATCGTTTATCCCTACGAGACTGGATGTCTCTGGGTGGGATTGGACAAACGAACTAACAGTTGCTACGATTCGCCAGCATTTAGTTAAAGCGCAACCAGAGGTGTTAGCCATTAAAGGTGTACTGAACGCTCGCGTGGTTACGGCAGTCAAAGCAGGGGCTTGGTTGGTAGAGGCAGACGGACCTAGAACTGTAGGACATATGCGAACAGCCCTAGAGCAATTGGCAGAACCTGGAATTGATCCAGAAGCTTGGTGGAGTTTGGAGCGAGAGTTGCCCTACGACATAAACGTGAGTTGGTCAGCAATTGGAAGCGATCGCTATGATGTGACCTTACAACATCGAGAGGTCAAAGCAGAGCGGAGACTGGAGCCTGAGGCGATCGCCCCAGCTCGTCCTTGGTCCACTTATGCCAATCAGCCTCTACAAAGACAGTTGGCGCGACAGCTAGTGCCCCAGCTCCGAAATTACTTAGAGCAAAAGCTGCCAAACTATATGGTGCCTACTGCTTTTGTCGTGTTAGAATCTCTCCCGCTCACCCCCAGCGGCAAGATTGATCGTCGGGCTCTCCCTGCGCCCGTTCCGATAGAGTTAACGCAAGGATATGTAGCACCGCGATCGCCGATCGAAGCAAAATTAGTCTCTATTTGGTCAGAATTGCTGGGAGTCAAGCGAGTGGGTCTGCACGACAACTTCTTTGAACTTGGAGGGCATTCTCTTCTCGCGACTCAACTGACTTCGCGGATTCGGGATGCTTTTGCGATAGAACTGCCTCTGCGTCATTTATTTGAATCTCCAACGATCGCTCAACTAGCTCAGCAAATCGACACTTTGCAGGTTAGCCAACCCCAGCCGTCTATTCCTGCCATTGTTCCGCTCTCCAGAGAGGCATATCGGCGATCGCGATCGTCTTTGAATCAGAATTAAGGGAGATAAGAGGTGGTAGCTAGTAACAGCCAGGAAGAATTGTTTGTCTTTCCGGCGTCATTTGCTCAGCAGCGATTGTGGTTTTTGCATCAACTTGTACCGGAGAATCCTTTTTATAATGTCTCGGCGGCAATTCGCTTGCAAGGAAACTTGCACATAGGATCATTGGAGCAAACGCTTCAGGAGATTGGGCAGCGCCATGAGGTTCTTCGGACTACCTTTGCAGTAGTGGAGGGAGAACTGGCTCAGATCATCAGCCCTAATTTCCATCTACCTCTACCCATCGTAGATTTACAAGCAACTTCCGCGATCGCCCGCACCGAAGCAGCCCAGCGGATTGCCCAAGAGGTATCCCGACGTTCCTTCGATCTCAGGATGGGGCCACTGTTCCAAGCGCAGTTATTGCAACTCGAGGCAGCCGACTATATCTTGTTGCTAAATTTTCACCATATCGTGGCGGATGGTTGGTCGATCGCGGTATTGATTCGAGAGTTGACGACGCTCTATCCTGCTTTTCTCAAGCGCCAACCATCTCCTTTGCCAGAGTTACCCATTCAGTATGCGGACTTCGCCCATTGGCAGCGAGAGTATCTACAAGGCGAGGTATTGGCATCTCAGCTCTCTTATTGGCGGCAACAGCTGCAAGATCTCCCAGAATTGCAGTTACCTACGGATTATCCCCGTCCAGTCACGCCTAGCTACCGAGGATCTGCCCAACAGCTAGAGCTATCACCCGAACTAACCTCAGCTGTAGAGAGTTTGAGCGATCGCGCGGGCGTGTCTCTCTTTATGACGCTGCTCGCTGCATTTCAGACGCTGTTGTACCGTTATACAGGGCAAACAGATATCGTGGTGGGTTCAGCGATCGCCAACCGCAATCGCACCGAACTAGAGGATTTAATTGGGTTCTTCGTCAACAGTTTAGTATTACGGATTGACCTCTCTGGTAATCCTATGTTTGATGAGCTACTAGAACGAGTTCGTCAAATGACGTTGGCTGCCTATGCTCATCAAGAGGTGCCTTTTGAGAAGTTGGTTGAGGAATTGCAGCCAGAACGCGATTTGAGTCGAAATCCTCTCTTTCAGGTGGTCTTTACGCTCCAAAATACTCCAGTTGCCAAGCTGGAATTCCCTGGATTAGTGCTCAGCAACTTGCCCGTAGAAACAGAAACGGCTCGCGTTGATCTAGAATTTCACGTTTATAAATCTCTCAATCGGCTCACCTGTACCGCCATCTACAGCACTGATTTGTTTGAGCCAGCGACTATGACTCGTCTGCTGGGGCACTTCCAAACCTTACTAACAGGGATTGTAGCTGATCCAAAACAGCAGATTGCTCATCTATCTATTCTGTCCGCCAGAGAACGTGACCAGCTCTTTCAGGAATGGAGCCAGACAGTGACTCATGAGGTTGCTCCTCTCTGTGCTCACCAATGGTTTGAAGCACAGGTTAGACAAACTCCTGAGGCTGTTGCCCTGACCTATCAAAATCAGCGCCTCACCTATCGAGCCCTCAATCAACGGGCGAATCAATTGGCTCATTACTTGCAGGAGTTAGATGTAGGGGCAGAAGTTTTGGTGGGTCTCTGTGTCGATCGCTCCCCAGAAATGGTGATTAGTCTGTTAGCCATCTGGAAGGCGGGTGGCGCTTATTTGCCGCTCGACCCTGGCTACCCACGCGATCGCTTGCAGTTCATGCTAGTAGATGCTGAAGTTAAAATTTTAGTCACGCAATCTTCTCATTTGCATCTGTTTGATAGTGAGTTGCTACAGGTGGTTTGTTTGGATCAGGCGCAGAGAGCGATCGCGCAACAAAGCCAAGCCAACCTAATCAACTGGATTACGACTAACAACTTGGCTTATGTCATCTACACTTCGGGTTCTACAGGCCAGCCCAAAGGGGTCTTAGTCGAACATCGCGGGCTGAGCAATTTGGTACAGGCACAGAGACAGATCTTCCATCCCAAACTTGGTAGCCGCATTCTGCAATTTGCCTCCCTGAGCTTCGACGCTGCTATTTTTGAGATCCTCATGGCTTTGACTAACGGAGCTACCCTCTACCTAGCGCCCCAGACATCTTTGCTACCTGGAGCAGATTTACTTCAATTTCTCCGTCATAACGCTATTACCCATGCTACTCTACCTCCCAGCGTCTTATCTGTTTTGCCCGCAGAACCTCTGCCCGCTCTGCCAGTTCTAATCTCGGCGGGAGAAGCTTGTTCTAGTAGCATCGTTAAACGCTGGGCACGAGGACGACAGTTCTTTAATGCCTATGGCCCTACCGAAGCGACTATTTGGGCCACTGTTGCCGAGTTGACTGTAGATAGCGCTAAACCTACTATCGGTCGTCCGATCGCCAACACTCAAATTTACATCCTAGATGCTCATCTCCAACCTGTTCCCGTCGGTGTTGCGGGTGAGTTGTACATTGCTGGCATCGGCGTTGCCCGTGGCTATCTCAATCGACCTGACCTAACTGCTGAGCGTTTTGTTTCTCTCTCTCTCCCCTCTGCGGAAACGCTTGCAGCGAACACACCTCTCTACAAAACTGGCGATCGCGCTCGTTATCTCCCTGACGGCAATGTTGAATTTTTGGGTCGCGCGGATACTCAGGTAAAGTTGCGAGGTTTCCGGGTTGAGTTGGGTGAAATTGAGGCTGTGCTCCAGCAGCATGATGCAGTCCAGGTCGCAGTTGCGATCGCTTCTCAGGACAAACAGGGTGAGCAACGTCTAGTCGCCTACGTGATACCCCATGAGCAGCAGTCTGTAACTGACTCTGAGTTGCGAGAATTCCTGCAATCGCGGCTCCCAAGTTATTTGATTCCCGCCACATTTGTCTTGCTAGAAACTCTGCCGCTCACGCCGAATGGGAAAGTAGATCGCGCTGCGTTACCGATGCCTGAACTGGCAGATCTCCGGTTGGGAGAGTCTATGACTGCTCCTCGCACTCTGCTTGAGAAGAAATTGGCCAATATCTGGGCTGAGGTGTTGCACTTGGAGCAGGTTGGGATTGATGAAAATTTCTTTGCGCTGGGGGGAGACTCGTTTTTGGCGCTACGCCTGATGGAGCAAGTTCAACAACAGTTTGGACAATCTCTACCTTTATCGATGTTGTTTTTGGCTCCGACGGTGGAGCAACTGGCAAAACAGCTATCAAGCCCAGACTCTCTAGATTGGTCTCCCCTAGTGCCATTGCAACCTGCGGGTACTAAGCCTCCTTTCTTCTGTATCCATCCTGTAATGGGGATGGTACTGCCTTATGCTGAGTTAGCCCGTCGGATGGGAACTGAGCAACCTTTTTATGGACTGCAACCTTTTGGGTTAGACGGTCAACAGCCGCCGCTCAAGAGTATTGAGCAGATGGCGAGCCATTACATACAGGCAATTCGAGCCGTTCAGCCGCGAGGCCCCTATTATTTAGGGGGATGGTCATTCGGAGGCTTGGTAGCGTTTGAAATGGCCCAACAACTGCGGCAAGCAGGTCATGAAGTGGCGCTGCTAGCATTACTCGATACCCTCGCTCCGATCCCCACCAATCAACCGTCTTTTGGAGAGAGTTGGCGATTTCTGATCACGACTGTCCTGAAATCTCTCCCTTCGTTTGGGCTGGACTATTTCCGTCTCCTGATCGCTTCTCTATCGGAGACTTTTTGGAAAAGGCGATCGCGCCTCAACCAGATTCGATCAAAGACTCTGAGGGCTGCTCCCTCTAGGCTTCCTCCCGACTCGCAACTGCGACTCCTCAAAGAATTGGCGCTAAGCCCCATGCTCCGCATTTTTTATGCCAACAGTCAGGCAGTACGACGCTATATTCCTCGAATTTATTCGGGTCCAATTACGTTGTTCAAAAGCTCACAGTTTAAAAGCTCAAAACCATTGAGCCAAGCCAAAGATGATTTTCTCGGCTGGCACAGTTTAACTACAACCAAGATAAAAACTCATGTCATTCCTGGCGACCACTTCTCAATCTTGAAGCAACCTCACGTACAGGTTTTGGCTGAACAATTGCGCACCTATTTTAAGTAGGTGTAATCCAAAAGCTCATTGATTTAGTAGTTCAGATTAGAATAGTTGTTAGATTTAGCGATCAGACTGATAAATTTATTAGGCTAAAAGTGTCTGAGGATACATGAATTTAGAGGAATTCATCAAGAAAATTAAGACACTTAGGCAGTCAAGTAGCCATTTCACTGAAGATAAGAACTCAGAGTACTTAGACCCTTTACTGATCTACGAACAGCTGTTAACAGCCCTAGAAGAACTGCAAGTTGCGGAAGCGGAACTGGTACAGCAAAATGAAGAGTTGCAAATTACTCGTGACTTAATTGACCAGGAGCGCCAACGGTATCAAGAATTATTTGAATTTGCTCCAGACAGCTATATTGTCACAGATGTCAGCGGCCAAATTCAGGAAGTGAACGAAGCGGCGATCGCGTTACTCAATTTGCCTAGGGTATCTCTGATTCGTAAGCCATTATCTGTTTTTATTGCTGAATCAGAGCGGGCTATTTTTCGTCTCAGGTTACAAAGATTGCAGCAAGAGTCTACCCAGCAAGAGTGGGAGATGCGGCTACAACCTCGCCGAGGACAGTCCTTAGATGTAGCAGCGACGGTTGCAGTCGTGCGAGACAATTGGGCAAGGCCCATCATGCTACGTTGGTTGCTGCGCGATATTACTGCTCGCAAGCAGGTAGAGAGACAAGTCAAAAAGCTGAATGCAGAACTGATGCAGCGATCGCTCTTTGAAGCCAGTCTGAAGCGAATTCGGGACAAAGTGCGAGAAAGGTTAGATGAAAGCCAGATTTTGCAAACTGCGGTGCAGGAATTAGCCATTGGGCTGCACTTGCGTGCTTGCGATACTGCTATGTATGACCTGCAAACAGGCACTTCTACCGTTTGCTATCAATATAGTGCTCCTGGTGTCTTGACGCCTTCTGTAGCAGGACAAGTAATCCGGATGGCAGCCTTTCCGGATGGTTACAGTCAGCTTCAGCAAGCTCAAACTTTTCAGTTTTGTGAAATAACGACTGACCCCGCTCGAAGTCAAGTAGCGATTCTAGCTTGTCCCATTGCTGACCATGAAGGTGTCATTGGTGATCTGTGGTGCTTTAGCGACGGAGAGCGAGCCTTGCAGGAAGCTGAGGTGAACCTGGTGCAGCAGATTGCTGACCAATGTGCTATTGCGATTCGGCAAGCTCGGCTCTACCAAACAGCCCAAGCCCAGGTTGAGGAACTAGCAAAACTCAATTTGCTCAAGGATGATTTCTTAAGTACGGTTTCTCACGAACTCCGCACTCCTTTAGCAAACATCAAAATGGCGTCTCAACTGCTCCAAATTGCTAGTACTCCTGAACAACGGGAGAAATATCTTAAGGTCTTGCAAGGAGAATGCGATCGCGAAGCGGCTCTAATTAATGACCTTCTAGACTTACAACGTCTAGAGAGTAACCTCCAGAGCAACTTTGTGCCGGAAGCTATCAATCTCTCTACCTGGCTGCCTAACCTCATCGCGTCCCTACAACTGAAGGCTAAAGCCCACCGACAAAACCTTCAGTTAGATCTCCCTGCATCATTGCCAGTTTTTATCATTGACCAAGGTAGCTTAGAGCGGTTGCTAGTAGAACTGTTGCATAACGCCTATAAGTACACAGCAGCAGATGGAGAGATTATTCTGCAAGTTCGAGCGACTGGTGCTGTGACTACCTTTACGGTACGGAATCAAGCAGAAATTCCCGCTGAGCAATTACCTCGTATCTTCGATAAGTTCTACCGGATTCCTCATGCTGATCGCTGGAAGCAAGGAGGGACAGGTTTAGGCTTATCCCTGGTAAAGCGTTTAGTAGAGCAACTCCAAGGCACAGTCGAAGTAGAGAGTAGGGGTGGTTGGACAACCTTTACAGTGCAACTGCCCAATCACCCAAGCAGGAATGAATGATTAACTGCTGCTGGCGCTTCTCTCAGAGAGTTTCTTCTCGGTAAGTTCTGCTAAATTGGGTGTGGCGATGAAGCCAAAGTAAGTTGCGATCGCAGCGGTAGAGGCATGCAGCCAAATGTCATTACCAAAGATAGGGATAAAACCTAAAGTGGATTGAGTCGCGGGAATTAGACCCAGAATGGTGAGCAATCCATAGAATAGGGCCAACGCTCCACTGTAGAGACGGGAGCTACCTAAGGAGATAGAAGCCAGAATTCCTAGAAATCCTACAGTCAGATGAACGATATTGTGCAAGAAGTTAATCGGGAATAAACCTAGTAGATACCCATATCCGCCGCTAAAGCCAAGATTCGCCGCATCGGCTGACACTGTAGGTTCTTTCACCAAGGCTGGGATAAATCCCATGATACCGATTAACAGAAAGAGGATACCTATCACCAAGGCGAAATACTGTCCTGGTTTCCGAGATTTCATTGTTGAGATTCCTGTTGTCTAAAACTGTGGTCTAATGTGATCTAAAAAGATGCAAATTGGCAAAGCCTTAACGGTTAAGCATAACCATCAAACACTTATGCATCTTCTTCTTAAGGCTTGTTTGGATGTATCAAGACGCTGTGTTGAGCAATACGCTGTAAACATTTCGATGCTGCGATTTTCAAGCGAATCGCCCCACCCGGAAGTTCAGTAGTTACTTTGACTGCTGCAATGCTTGTACTAAAACCGCGATCGCCTTCTGTTTTTGTGGATCTGCGCCTTGAGCATAAGCTAACTGAAACGGCACTTCAATATCTGGCTTCACACCTCTCCCTTCCAGGCGTTCTCCGTTGACAAACACATCTACCACAGCTAGATATAGCAGGCTACCATCCTGCATCAGAAATGGGCGACCTCCCACCACAGCTCCTGGAGTTTGGCTACCAATCACGGCTCCAATGTTGTATTTCTGAAAGCCATAAGCCAAAATCTCTTTACCACTTCTAGAGCGTTGGTTGACCAACATAACGACTGGCTTGCTCCAACGGTAATTGAGGTCAGTTTTGGTGCCATCGCGCTCAACTTGAGTCAGGGTTGGAGACTTGGCAGTAAAGAAGTTGAGATATTCTGGGATCGCTCCACCCCAGCCCTCTCGCAAGTCTAAAATTAATCCGTCTGCTGTTCTCAAATCGCCATAGATTAGCGATCGCTTTAATTCCTCTTGGTAGCGATCGCCCGCATAAGACCAAATATGCACATAGCCAATTCGCTGATTCCCTTGCTCAATCATCTCTGTGCTCGCCTGCATCGCTTCCAAAAAAAGCTTGGTGGGATCTAGGGATTTGGGAGTAACGGTAATTGTTTGAGTGCTAGCCGCATCCGAGGTGCGCTGAATGGAGACTTTGACTGCTTGCCCCACCTTGCCGACAAAAGATTGGATTGGTTGGTAAGGAAGACCCTCGACACTGAGTAAGCGATCGCCCACCTTCAAGCCTGCCTTCTCCGCAGGGCTGCCATTGAGGATAGCGCTGATAAAAGTTTGACCGTTCAGCTCTTGGGTGAAAATGCCAATGCCAGTATATTCCACCTTGCCATCTGGAAAGAACTTTCTCAACTGTCTCCATAAACTATCAGATTGAAAGATGCCTAAAAGTTGGTAGTAAGCAGGTTCGGAGCGAGTGTAAAACTGCGTATGGGAAGTCTGTAACTCAGACAACATCTGATTGATCACGACAGCGGCTGCTTCCATAGAGCTGGCTTGCGCTACTAAGGGCCTGTAGCGATCGCGAATTGCCTGCCAGTCCACGCCATTAAACTTGCGATCGTAAAAGTTTTGATTGACTGTCTGCCAAGCTTGTTCAAACACTGCACTTTTAGGGTCTGCCAGTCTGGAAACTGCTGGTAAGACGAGTAGGGCAACTAAAAGTAAACCTGTAGCACTTGTAATCGCTAAAGCAAACCAGCGGCGTAAATTCTTAAGCGATTTTTGGTGCAGGCTAGACATTGGAAAAACTTCCGCAAATCAATTGTTTTTTAATTGAGATTGGTCTTAATCACTAGCCTAATTAAGCTCTGCTTTTCTACATTAGTTTTTAATAGCAAAAGCTCGTAGAGATGAGTGATGTCAATGCTTAACTTTGGCAGTGCTGAAGTGGTTTGGCATCACTGCCCACTAGGTTCTGGCTCTGACAAAAGCTGATAATTCTGGCTTCTAATGAAGCACTTTTGTTGGTAGCTAAATATTCTCGGCTAGGGCAAAAATTGATTTGACTGGCTCAGGTTTGCTACCTTAAGAAGAAATTTAGGGACTAGACTGTCAGCTATGCAATTTTAGAATTTGGGCTAGAGCGCCGATGAGGTGAATAGAAAAGGCCAAGAAATAATAGAGAATACGGTCAACCCCCCTATCTAGGATCTAGTTTATGAGTAAACGGATTCTTCTTGTAGAAGATAACGAAATCCATCGTCTGTTCACTCAAGATTTTTTAGAGTCGCAAGGATATCAAGTCCTAAGTCTCTGTGACGGCATTGATTTCTTGGAAACGGTGACTGAGTTTCAACCAGACTTACTCATCTTAGATCTAAGGCTACCTCAAGTGGATGGATTCACACTGCTTCAGGAACTACAACAGTCGCAGTGGCATGCTTTGCCTGTGGTGGTCGTAACGGCCTATGCTTTTTATCGGGAGAAACAAAGAGCGTTGAGTATGGGGGTGCGTTCTTACCTAACTAAGCCCATTAAGCTAGAAGCGATCATCCAAGCGATTGAGATAGAGCTGAGCCTTAACTAGCCAAACTATGACTGCTCTAGGCTATTGATCAGTGAAAGGGGCACCGTTGGTTGCTCACCCCACGAAACTTGTCAAATATAATCTGCCCTGAGATTTAAACCAGGGTCTACCTAAAGAGGTGGATTGCGACAGCTACTATTCGTAACTCTAGATACAAGACAGGAAAAATTAGAAGGGCTAAAGTTTATTCATGTTTATATTCCTCAACGAGAGTCTTTGACTGTATGTTAAAGACTCTTTTATTGCTTTTCTAGAGAAATCCCAGAAGCACGCCTAGTTAAAAAGCCCAATGCCGTGATCAATATCTGCGCGAGCGTCCTCACCCATGCTTCCAGCGATCGCCGTTCCTCAGCCCTCTAGTCCCCCTTCTGTGCGTAAGGCTGTGATTCCAGCCGCAGGCTTTGGTACACGTCTCTTTCCCGCTACCAAGGCAGTTAAGAAGGAGCTATTTCCGATTATTGACGCTGAGGGACGAGCAAAACCTGTGATTTTGGCGATCGTAGAAGAAGCGCTTAGTGCTGGGATTGAATCGGTCGGGATTGTGGTGCAACCGTGCGATCGCGAGCTGTTTGAAACTTTCTTTAACGCGCCACCAGAGGGAGATTATTTCCAGAAACTAGTGGCGAAACAGGGCGCTTACTTGGAATATCTTCAGGAGGTAGGCGATCGCATCACAATCTTGACACAGGAGCAGCAAGAGGGCTTCGGTCATGCGGTCTTCTGTGCCAAAGACTGGGTACAGGATGAGCCATTTCTGCTGCTCTTAGGTGATCACGTCTACAAGTCTGATTTGGAGGTCTCCTGTGCGGCTCAGATGTTGGCTATGTTCGAGCGCTGCCGCAAGAGTGTCATTAGTCTGGAAGTGACCCCAGCCGCCGAGATTAGCCATAGAGGATGTGTGACGGGTACGTGGCAGGAGCCACAGGTATTGCTAGACGTGACTCAGTTGGTGGAAAAGCCAGAGGTAGAGTATGCGCGGCAACATCTACATATACCTGGCATGGATCCGGATCAATTGCTATCTATTTTTGGCATGTATGTGCTGCCACCACAAATTTTTGACTACCTGGAAGAGCAGATCCGAGGCAATTTACGCGATCGCAATGAATTTCAGCTCACCTCTGGCCTAGAGCGGCTGCGGCAAGAGTTAGGGATGATGGGCTATATGGTGCAAGGGCGATCGTTTGATACAGGATTACCAGACGCATACCGCCAAGCCCTAATTGAGTTTCGGCAGACTTAGGAAGTGGGCAAAGGAAACTCAATACTAAATCGCGTCTGTGCTGCTTCGCTGGCGACGTGGATAGTTGCGCCCAACCGTTCAACCCGTTTCTTGACTAACGCTAAGCCTAAGCCAGTGCCGCTATACTTCCAAGGATCGTTGTTGGGGATGCGGTAGAACTTATCAAAAATGCGATCGCATTCCTCCACTGGGATCTCCACCCCAGAATTGCTGATATGTAGCTGTAACCGTTCGGAGGTAGCCTCGGCGAAGATTTTAATCTGCTCACCTGGGGGGGTGTATTTACAGGCGTTACCAAGCAACTCCGATAAGACGCGCTCTAAATCAATCAGGTCTGTGGTGAGGGCAGGGAGATCATCAGGGAGATCAACCTGGATTTGCTGCTGTTGAGTATGAGCCCGTTCCATAAAAGTTTCTGCTACATGCGGCACCCAAGTACTAAGTTTGATGCTGGTTAACAGTAAGGGTTCTGCATCAGCATCTAGGCGGGATAAGTCTAGCAGGTCATTAATTAAGCTAATTTCTTGTTCACATTCGCTCTGCAAAATCTGGAAATAACGCTCTAAATCTGCTGATGGTGGTATCTCTAGCGGCTCTAAAGTCATCTTCAACATCTGAGTCGCCATTTTGATGTTGGAGATAGGAGTGCGTAACTCATGGGATATGGTGCTTAAAAAGTCATCCTTGAGACCATTGAGTCTTTCTAGGGCTGCCACTTGGGCCTGAGCCGCCTGATAGAGCCGTGCTTGGCGAATGGCGATCGCGCATTGGTTGGCTACCTGCTGCACTAAATGTAATTCTAAATCTCTAAAAGGATAGTCTTTGTCATTGACCAAGCGTAGATCACCTAGCACTCCTTGGTCATCCACGATCGCGCAAGCCAACATGGCTACTCGCCCTTGAATCGGATGGGGTACTAAGTTGCACAACTGTAGGGATTGCCCTTCTTGGAGTTGCTCATATTCAGGGAAATAGGCCATCTCGATCACAGAGCCTTGCTCCGAAAACATAGAGGCAGTGTATTCATAAGCGATCGTCGCAGTTTGTTGGGTCAGATCGTACAGAGCCGCTTGGCAACGATTTACGCCTAGTACTAGAGCTAACTCCTGCACGACAGTAGCTAAAATTTGCCCTTCATCCAAGCTATCCCGCAACTTATCGGTGATGCGCTTGAGCATGTCATTAAAGTCGAGGACTTGATGCAACTGAGCAGTATACTGGCGCAGCGATCGCTCGGCCTGCTTGCGTTGCGTAATATCGTGAAAGATACAGTGAATTGCCTTGAGCTGATCTGCTTCAAATCGGCTGCTCAAGGTGCCTTCAACTATAACTTCTCGTCCCTCTTTACTCAAAAATGTGATTTCCAAGCTACGGGTAGCGGGTTTTGCCTGCACCCAATAGATTGCTTCTAGCCATCGTCCTCGGCTTTGCGGATGCACAATGTCTATGGCTAAGTTGTTCAGGTCCGCTTCGTCATAACCCAACGTATGTTTCCAGGCGGGGTTGACATAGAGCAACTCCCCAGACGGAGACATGATATGGATTAAATCATTGGCATGGTCTAAGAAGTTTTGCAACCGTGCTTGGCTCGTCCGCAGTTCAGCGTTTACAGCTTCTAATTGGTCTGCTTGCCGTTGGATCTGAGCAGTCTTCTGAAACAGCTCCACAAAGGCGGCTACCTTGGAAAGGAGAATTTCTGGCTCAATCGGTTTGAATAAATAATCTACTGCTCCGACCGAATAGCCTTTGTAAACCAACTGGTCGCTGTTATGGAGCGCCGTCATAAAAATAATTGGGATATGACGCGATCGCGCGCGGCTACGAATTAGAGTCGCCGTCTCAAATCCATCCATTTCCGGCATTTGGACATCGAGCAAAATCAGAGCAAAGTCTTCCTCCAACAAGCACTTCAAGGCTTCTTTGCCCGAACAAGCTCGCACCAAATTTTGACTTAAACTAGCGAGAACTCCTTCTAGCGCTAGCAAATTTTCTACATGGTCATCGACCAGGAGAATATTAACTGGAGGCTCAGTTTGCATCATTCCATTGCAACCCAGGGTAGTACCTGACAGCGGCATAGCGGTATAAAGCTAGCCTGCAAGGACTTTATAGTAGTGAACAGCAATTAACGCTAGTGTGGTTAAGTCACCAGTTTCTTAGTTTAGTGTACGGTGCTTCTAAGTAGTAGCCTCAAGGGATAGATAAGCGCCGTTATCTATGTAACTTTTAATAGATTTAATTTTAATTTGATTTTATCAGCAAAAAATAATAAAAATGTGTCTAAAACAATTATGAGAAAAGCCCTTGGGCGTCTGGCCGTGTTTCGACCCCAAGGGCTTTTGCTTTAGAGTCACTCCCCACATGAGTAAATGTACAGTCTTTCTACCCATGCTTTAGTTCCATTAAGTGACACTTTTCTGACTGTCCTCACTGAGGTGGCTCATGCAGGACACATAGCAATCCACCAATTTCATAAATTATTCAGGACTAGTATATAGATTCAGAAAATCTAGATTCGAGGGGCAAGAGTTATTTGTCAAAGGAGAATTGGAATGGACCTAGCGAAAGTGAGGTAGCCATTGCTGCTTCTTGCACTGCTTCCTTGACGGTCGGTAGGTCTACAAAGCGGATAGCGTGAGGTGAGCTTAAACCAATCTTGCCAGAGAGTTCTACGTCTTCGCTGGCGGCCAGTAACAAGCGCAAGCTGTAGGAATCCTGACGGTTAAAGGGAATGAGAACGACATCCAAGGTGGGTTGTGGTTCCGCAAAAGACAGGGGGGTGAGTTGCTTTACCTGGTGGTCACGATCGCCTGAGCGGACCTCGACATGCACGGCTCCATCCTCGGCATCATCCAGATTCAAGGAGATGCCTAACTTAAACTCGTCAAAATCCTGGGTGCCTTGATTGAGTAAATGAATCTGGACCACGCGCAAGTTGTCATACTGATATTCCCTTTGCCCATCCGAAATCCGAATCTCAGTGCGGGGGCAAGATGAACCGAGAACATCTTGGAATTTGGGAGGCGTTTCTACTCTTTGGGCGATCGCGGGTTTACGATTGCGGTAGGCGGCGATCGCGGCATAAAGGGCTGCTCCCACTCCACCACTAACCAGTAGAGCGATCGCAATGATGAGAATAGTCAGCCAATGGAGATTGAGTAGAAAATCTAACATCCTTTGCAATTCCGTAACTTCTAACTGATCTCCAACACCTGGTCTTTGCCCCAGTGAAATGTCTCTTTTACGGTTCGTCAGAACTCTACAGCTCTCGCTCCTGCCCAATCCCCACGAGAGTTTGCCAGATGGCTATGAAGAAGGTGCAGACAATCAGTGCAAAAGCTTCTGGCCGCTTGAGTAAATCTTTCGCTTCGAGGTTAGGGGCGATCGCCTGATTATCGTCATTGGCACCATTCGGATTGCCATTGTTCTCAGGATTAGCTGTAGTTTGGAGACTGGGGGCAGAAGATGTAGGTTGCTGTGGTGCAGGTTCTTCGGTGGGGGCTGCTGTATCTTTGGCTGCAACCTGCTCCTCAAAGTTCGCCGCGATCGCCACAGGCTCTTCTGGTTTAGGTGTTTCTGGTTCTGGTGCTTCTGACTTAGACTCAGCTAGCTCGGACTCCTCCGCCACAGGCTGTTCCGGTTTAGATTCCTCTGGCTTAGATTCCTCTAGTTTAGGCTCTGCGATCGCCAGTTCCCCAGAAGGCGGCGTTTCTGGATCTGCTTGGGGTGCTTCTACCTCAACTGCAGCAGTAATCTCAGTTAGGTGGAGGGTCTCGGCGGTCTCAACCGTCTCTGTGTCTAAGCTCAACTGTGCTTCTAGACGCTCTTCTAGAGTGGACGGGATCAGGAGCGGAGCAATCAATTCGTTACTAGCGGTGTCTGGTTCTTGGTGCCCTGGCTCAAACTCCTCAGCAGTCTGATGAAGCTGGGGTTCCACCGTTCCCTCTTTTGCTTCTGATGCTTGCTGGGTCAAGGTAAGCTGCTTGTCGCCTAAAGCCCGAATGGTGGATAAGAGGTTTTTGTGTTTGTGAGGCATGATTGCGGTTCCCAGAGTTAGTTTCAGTAGTAACGAGTTTGAACTGGTGAAACCCAGTTCAGGTCTTGAGCAACCAGTCCGAACTGCTCAACCAAGAAAAAGAGTTAATAGCATCATTTTCCTCCGAAAGCGCTGCGCTATTACCTGGCCTAACGGATGGACCTAGCACTGATCCCTAGGCTGATTTCAGCAAATTTAACCCAGTTCAACCAGCAACTGGGGTTGCTTTACTGATCGGAGGGCCAGTTTTAGCGGCACCTTTACCAACAAGTACCAACAAGTACTAAGAATTTGGGAGATTGAGCTTGCGGCGCAATGATCCGGCTTACATTAAAGTTATGGCGCAACTTACATCACATCTTGCTACGGTTAGGGAGAGCAGATCTATATGTATCGAAGAATCCTTGTTGCGATCGATCACTCCAGCATTAGCCGCCAAGCTTTTGAACAAGCTTTAGCCTTAGCGAAGCTGACAGAAGCAAATCTAATGTTGCTCCACGTCCTTTCCTATGAAGAGGAAGGAAGTCCTAGATTGCCAGTGCTGACAGGTTTTGACGCTTATCCTGGCATGATCCGGACTCAAGCTTTAGAGCTATACCAACAGCAATGGCAAAACTATGAGGGTCAAGGGCTAGCAATGCTGCGATCGCGGGCTCAAGAAGCGGCGGATGCAGGCGTGCGAGTGGAGTTTACCCAAAGCCCTGGTAGTCCTGGCCGAGCTATCTGTGACTTAGCTCGAACTTGGGGCGCAGATTTGATTCTGGTGGGCCGTCGGGGCCGATCGGGTCTGAGCGAACTCTTTTTAGGTAGCGTTAGTAACTATGTGCTGCACCACGCTCCCTGTGCGGTTTTAGTTACCCAAGGAGCGATCGCCCCCAGTCCGCAAGAGCGATCGCCAGAACACGTAGAAGTTTTGTCTTAAAAGTTTTGTCTTGCCAAAAGAGCAAGGGTTTTTCTACCCAGGCAGCCTCAGCAGGTAGGAGGTAGAGTTAAGCGATCGCGGTCTTAACGCAGTCGTGCGGTCATCTCGCTTAATTCAGATGCTCAATTCAGAAGTAAGTAACTGGTCAATCACCTCAGCGACTCCATCACCTCGGCTGCCTTGCGTCACCCAATCCGCTTGTTCTTTCACCATCGGCAGCGCGTTGGCTACGGCTACAGAGAGGGCGCAAATATTCAGAAAAGCGAGATCATTCTCTGCATCACCAAACCCGACTACGTTCTGTGGAGATAACTCCATACGCTCTAGAGCTGCTTTCAACCCGGTCGCTTTGTTTAAGCCGGAGGGCAGCACCATCACAGCCTCTTTATTGAAAATTATCTGTAGCTCTAACCCTAAATCTCTAATGGTTTCTAATACCGTGGTTTCATAGGGTTTCCAAGTTGCTACAATCACGCGACCGACCGCTAAGGAATCAACTTGGCGTTCTTGAAGAGCTTGGATAAAGGCTGCAGGAGGGCGATCGCCCAACAACTGTTCTTCACGGGTGCTAGGCCAGTACAACAAAGCCCCATTCTCAGCAACCACACAATCAAACCAATCTACCTGCGGCAGCACCTGGAATAGCTCGTCTAACCGTCTACCTGTGACTAAAATGAGTTTGCGGCCAGATTCGCGGAGGCGTTGCAAGGCTGCCAGCGTGGTTTTGCTGACTTGACCTTTCGTAGCGAGTGTTCCGTCGTAATCCGAAGCAATTGCTAAATAACGCATCGCCTTAATTAGATAGGTCCATTTATCCTAAGGTGCGGGATTGCCTGGCTCATCTAACAGAAGCACTAATCTTAAAAGCAATTCACTAAGCTAGACTTGCGAGAGTTAGCCTACTGCATCGTGATGCAATCTGTAACTTAACTATGCAACTCGTGACAAAAATCCTGACGAAAGATAATTAGCTAACTATTGCTTAACTCAATCCTGTGCTAGCCTGTGGAAAAGGATTATTTTCGGCTGTGTAATTCGTTTTGTTGCAAGCGTTTCTCCGAATCTAACTCTCTGCACCTTTGATTCTGGAGATGCCCCAACCGAATGGCCCAAATAATTCTAAATGAAAATGAGGGAATTGAGGCAGCAATCCATCGATTCAAGCGGAAAGTTTCTAAGGCGGGAATTTTTCCAGATATGAAGAAGCATCGCCACTTCGAAACGCCTGGGGAAAAACGTAAACGTAAATTAGTTGCTAAGCATAGACAGCGGAAAAAATATTCTCGTCACTGATCCTTAAAACTTATCTGGCTGACGCAGCCTAATCAACCTAAAACTCTCGGACTTGAGTTCCGGAAGTTAAGCTTGATCGCTGAAATGAGACACTCCTTCCCCTCGTAAATCTTCTAACAACTCCTAAAGGCTCCTATGAATACCAAAGAACTTCTAAGCCGCTACTCAGCTGGACAAAGGGACTTTAGAAACCTTAATCTAATGGCCGCTAATCTAAGAAATCTTAACTTCAGTGGGGCTAATTTCAGTGGAGCCAATTTCAGAGGCGCAAACCTGACTAGCACCAATCTGAGCCAAGCGAACCTGAGTGATGTCAACTTGACGGGTGCAAACTTAACCAGAGCCAATTTGACACGGGCCAATTTGAAGAATGCCGACTTGACTCATGTCAATCTGAGTGACACAAATCTAAGTCATGCGTATCTGTCAGACGCTATCCTGCCAGATGGAGCAGGAGCCAAACTCGCCTCTAATAGTCCTGCGGTAGCGCTGTCTCAAGATGTAGTAGGCTAACTTGTTCTGAACTATCTCTGAACTCGCTAACCTACTAGTGCCTAGTCTTTACTCTAAGCAAGGTTCCTCTTTGAGGGGAGCGAGTAAGGGAAATTCTTCGCCGCGCAGGTAAGCATCAAATTCTTCTTCAAATCGGCTCCAGCTTGTTGCAATCGAACGTTGCAAACGACAGGCTGGAGCTTCTCGGTATAAAGGAAGGCGTTGCTCGATCTGCGTTTTTAGCGCTGGATGCAATTCTTCAAAGACATCCGTTTTTGTGCCTGTGTAGTTCAACACTAAAAAGCCTGGTTTGCCTTTCATCTTCATCCAAGGCTCCCAAGGTCCCATGCGGTAATAAGACAAGGTGACAGCGCGATCGCAACTGGCATCTATGATTTCGTCTTCAAGCATTCGAGTTGGAAAAATAAATTTGTAGGAATCAGAAGATTGCACGAATGGCTCAGGAGAATATTCAGCAAACTTAGGATTACTCGCCAAATTATTAGGTAGCTTCAGGTTGAGGTCTAGTGAGACAAAAGACACTTCAGGCCCAATAAAAGCCCCAACCTGTGGCGGAATCTGAAACTCCTGATAGTCGTAGGAGCGGTGGATGACGTGTAGCGCTTCACCTGTCCACGGGTTTTGCCATTGCCGCAATATTTCTTGCGATCGCGGGTCTAGATAGAGCGTAAATTTGCGGCTGAGTAAAGTCCAGCGCGAAGTTGCAGGGTCTTGAATACAGCGCGAAATATCGACCCCCAAAAAGTCGAACAGGTGAATGGGTTGATCTGAGTCGAGCGGCTGCGCGTACATCGAGCCCGTGGCTTCAAAGTAGTGAGTTCCGCCATCGGTACTACAGCGCATTTTGACAAACTGCTGGTCGGTAATTGTGGACTTGCGTAAAGTCATATTTCACCTCTAGCGAGATCGATTAATCGTAGCTTGAAGATCAGGTGAAGGGAAAACCTCTGTAATGTTACGGGTAATCAAACGCTGTATGTAGGTACTCTGGATCGATAAGTCTTAAAACCAATGAAAATTACTGCATTCTTCATGAATAAAGTAGCAATTTGATTAATTTATTTTAGTGAAAACTCGTAACCATGAAATTACACCTAGAGCTTTGTAGGAAGACAAAAACTACAAAGTGGGTTTAGATTGGGTTAGCTTAATCAAGATTTTAACTACAGTACCAAGCGCTGGATTCCAGCTAAGAAAAGACTTTTAGGGTTGCGATCGCAGTTTTTTCTCTTTGATGGCTTCAGTAGTACTGAACTAATTAATAATTTTCTACACGGGCACTTTCGCGCTGATTAGAACGTCTTTATAAAAGCTTTGTTAAATCAGCTCCATCCTTGTCAGGCAGTGGTGAAGGTTGCAAATGAGTGAAATTCGTGTGGCCCTAATTGAATCTCAAGACCTCAGTCGGTATGGGATGCAAGCGGCTTTAGGACAAAGTGATCTAATCACTATTGTTGGTGAGGCGGCCAAAGGGCGAGAAGGTCTAGACCTGTTGCAACAAACTCAGCTCGATTTAGTCATTATCGAGCTGAGTTTGCCTGATATCAGTGGCATCGAGGTCATTCAGCAGATTAAGAACCCAGAGTCGGAAGCAGAATCTGCCGACCTGAAAGTTCTGATTTTTAGCACTGAAGCTAATGAAGAATTGGTCATGCAAGCCTTTGCCGCAGGCGCAGATTCTTACTGCTTAAAAGACAAAACTAATCACCAAGATTTGTTAGAAGCGATTGAGGCAACTTACCAGGGAAATTCCTGGCTCGATCCCGCGATCGCTCGGATTGTGCTGTCCCACTATCAACAAACGATTGAGCAAGACACCAACGATTCTAGCCCTGGCTCTGTGAGTATTGAACCGATTGACCCAGCGGTAGGCCCCATTCTAGGCGCTGACCCTTTAACTAAACGGGAGCTAGAAATTCTGGAGTTAATTGTGGGGGGGCACAAAAACGAGGAAATTAGTCAAAAGCTCTATATCACGCTGGACACGGTAAAAACCCATGTCCGTAATATCCTCAACAAGATGGGAGCCAGCGATCGCACTCATGCAGCGGTTTTAGGCTTGCGTTCAGGCTTAGTGAATTAGAGCGATCGCTAGGTAATTCTCTCCGAGTTTACCTGTCAACATCACCTGATGTGCTGATTTCAGGTTATGCCGAATGATGGGGTTGCTCCTTCGCGAGAAATAAATATACTTTTGTGAAGATAACAAAACCCTTTTGATCAGCGAGGAGTAAAGATGTACATCGTACAAATTGCCTCTGAGTGCGCTCCAGTCATCAAAGCCGGAGGCTTGGGCGATGTGGTTTATGGACTCAGCCGCGAATTAGAAACGCGAGGACACTGCGTTGAGCTGATTTTGCCCAAATATGATTGCATGCGCTACGACCATATTTGGGGCTTGCACGATGCCTACCGTGACCTGTGGGTGCCTTGGTATGGCGGCACAATTCACTGCTCGGTTTACTGCGGCTGGGTACATGGGCAACTCTGCTTCTTTATTGAGCCTCACTCTCGCGATGATTTCTTCAATCGCGGTTGTTACTACGGTTGCCACGACGACACCATGCGCTTTGCCTTCTTTAGCAAGGCCGCTCTAGAATTTTTGCAACAAAGCAACAAGCGTCCCGATGTCATCCACTGCCACGACTGGCAGACTGGTTTAGTTCCCGTCATGTTGTTTGAGAATTACAAGTATGAAATGGGGCTTCAGCGAGTTTGTTACACGATTCATAACTTCAAACACCAAGGCTTTGCGGGCAACGAGATTCTTTGGGCCACTGGGCTCAACAACGAGCCTTACTATTTCCAACCCGATCGCCTGCAAGACAACTTTAACCCTTTCGCCTTGAACTTAATGAAAGGGGGCATTGTTTACGCCAATGCGGTGACTACGGTTTCACCGCACCACGCTTGGGAAGCGCGTCATACAGAGGTGGGTTCTGGTCTGGGCCACACGCTGCATATGCATCAAGACAAATTTACCGGAATTCTCAACGGCATTGATCTAGACTTCTGGAGCCCCGAAGTCGATCGCTATATTCCACACCACTACACTAAGGACAACTTAGAAGGCAAAGCCCAGAATAAGAAAGCGCTGCGCGATCGCCTGTTGTTGCAAGATGTAGACAAACCAATTATTGCTTATATTGGCCGTCTGGATGCCCAGAAAGGCGTTCACCTGGTGCATCACGCCATTTATCATGCCATCGATAACGGTGCCCAGTTTGTCTTGTTAGGTTCCGCCACCGAAGCGGGAATTAATGCTCACTTCCAGCACGAAAAGCGCTTTTTGAATGACCATCCTGACGTGCATCTGGAGCTGGGTTTTAACGAAGAACTCTCTCATCTGATCTACGCTGGGGCCGATATGATTTTGGTGCCGAGCAACTACGAACCCTGCGGCCTGACTCAGATGATTGGCTTAAAGTACGGCACAGTACCCATTGTTCGGAGTGTGGGGGGTCTGGTGAACACTGTGTTCGATCGCGACTACGATTCAGACCACCTGCCCGAAACCCGCAATGGCTATGTATTCTATGATTCTGACTATCAAGCGTTAGAATCAACCATGAATCGAGCTTTGACCCTGTGGCGGGATTACCCCAAAGAGTTCCAACAACTAGTGAAGCAGGGCATGGAGTACGACTACTCTTGGAACCATCCGGGTAAGGATTACATCGAAATTTACGATCGCATCCGCCACAAACCAGCTGCTGTAGCGCTGTAATAGTCTGAGTAATAGTCTGATTGGGAGGAATGGGGTTTGTCCCACCCAAAACTAACTACTAGGGCGCACTCCGGTGTGCCCTAAAATGTGTTTAGACGCTTGATTCGCACGGGAAGCATGACCGAAATTGTTGTTGCCGCACTCTACAAATTTGTCAGCTTGCCAGACTTCGCTGAGAAAAAAGATATGCTCTTGGCCTATTGTTTAGACCAAGACATTAAGGGCACCCTTCTTTTCGCTTCAGAAGGCATCAATGGCACGATCGCCGGATCTCGATTGGCGATCGATGCGGTTCTCTCTGTTTTGCGGGCTGATCCGCGCCTCGCTGATTTAGAGCACAAAGAGTCATATACAGATACTCCCCCGTTCGATCGCCTGAAAGTTCGCTTAAAAAAAGAGATCGTGCCTTTAGGCGTGCCTAAGGTTGACCCCAACCAGAAAGTAGGGACATACGTCAGCCCTGAAGAGTGGAATGATCTGATTGCCGATCCAGACGTGGTGGTGATTGATACGCGCAATGATTACGAGGTGCAAATCGGTACTTTTCAAGGCGCTTGCAATCCCCAGACGGCTTCCTTTCGGGAATTTCCTGACTATGTTCGCCAGCACTTAGACCCCCAAAAACATAAGAAAGTTGCAATGTTTTGTACGGGTGGAATTCGCTGCGAAAAAGCTTCCTCCTTCATGCTGGAGCAGGGGTTTGAGGAAGTGTATCACTTGAAAGGCGGCATCTTGAAGTACCTCGAAGCAGTCCCAGCCGAAGCAAGTCTTTGGGAAGGCGAGTGCTTTGTGTTTGACCAGCGGGTAGCGGTGCGTCACGGGCTAGAACCTGGTTCTTATGATGCTTGTATAGCTTGTGGTAGACCTATTTCAGACGAAGACAAAACTTCAGAACATTACCAGGAAGGGATTTCTTGTCCTCATTGCTTTGATAGTCTTACAGAAGAAAGAAGAGCCCGCCAAGTAGCCCGCCAGAGGCAAGTTGAACTAGCGAAGCAACGTCATCAGGCTAGCGTTGAGCCTTAAGCGGTTTTGCCAGTTTCTGCATTGCTGCCTTCAATCATAAATCAGACATTAAAAGGATACGCTGATGAAAGCGAAACATATTATTAACTTGCAAAAGGGGTTGACTGGATTTGTAGTCCTAGGGCTGATGTGGGCTTATCAGAACTTCACCATTGGTCCGTGGATTTATCTGGCGCTTCACGGCACCTACGGCCTGCTTTGGTTGCTCAAAGATCAGCTCTTTCCCGACAAACAATGGGAGCAGAAGATTTCGCCAGGGCAAGGAATTTTTGTTGGCATTATCTTAGTTTTGTATTGGGTTGCTCCCTTCTTGCTGATTAGTCGTGGCGTTGTGCCGTCGGCTCCTCTGATTGCGGCGGCTGTGGCCTTGAACATTCTTGGTGTATTCCTCCACTACAGCAGCGATGCTCAGAAATACTTCACGCTGAAATATCACCCTGGTTTAATTACAGAAGGCTTTTTTGCCCGATGTCGCAACACCAACTACTTGGGGGAAGTACTGATCTACAGCTCATTTGCACTTTTAGCTCAGCACTGGTTGCCGTTTGTGATTCTGGCTCTGTTTGCTGCAGGTTTGTTTATCCCGAATATGCGGAAGAAGGACCAATCTCTGGCGCGTTACCCAGAGTTTGCTGAGTATAAAGCGCGTTCTGGTTTGTTGTTGCCTCAACTCCTGCCATCAAGAAACTCGGTTTTAGACAGTCAAGCTCCTGATTCACCTCAAAACGGCTAAACTGGCGATCGCCTGAGTGAACCATTTCCTGTTTTGGAAGTAGTTACAACGGCACTTTGGCTCCAGGATTTGGGTCTCTACAAGATGTATCCCTTTATCTAAGACCCAAGTAGGTAATTGTTTATGGGGCCGAAGCAAAATAACATCGCGATCGCTTTGATCTCTGCTCTAGCCCTGGTTGGGGTAGGCAGTTACAGCTTATTACTTGCTGGTAAAACAGCTTTATCTGCGTCGGACCTCGCTCAAGGAGTGCCACCTAGCCCAAAACCCGCTCCCAAAATCATCGTGGAGCCGCAACCGGTGCGAGCTTTGCCAGGGCAGCTAGATCAGGTGCCGATGTTTAACAGCAATAGCCCGGAGTGGGTTAAGACTGAGGGTATTCTGCTTTCGACTCTGCCGCCTACGGGCAAGAAAACACCAACTGCCCATCTGAACTTTCCGTTTCAGGGCCGCTTCGATTTATTCATTCACCACCAAACCCACACCCCGAAGGATCTACAAACTTTCTACTTGGGTGTGATGCTGCATAACTCCAGTTCGCAACCCGTGACTGTTGATGTGTTGCAAGGCGCGACTTATCTGACCCAAAGCGCTCCCTACATCAAGCTGCCAACCTATGTAGACAATCCCAACAATACAGTTTATGCAGGGCCAGGCGATCGCGTGGTGACAGATATTCTTCAGGGCAAGCGCCAAGCTGATTTTCCGGCTCAACTGGTGATTCCGCCAGGCCAAAGCCGGATGCTCCTAAACCACCCGATGCCAGTGCGGGGTTTAGAGAAACCAATCAATGGGCGATCGGGTTATCTGCGACTGCGTAGTAGTGGCAAGGTCTACGCGGCCAGCTTGATGATGTTTGCCAAGAAAAATGCCAATGGTAGCGATCGCGCCCCCACCTTGGCTGAATGGCAAGCCCTACTAGACACCGGGACTCTCTCTGGACCTCGCGACAAAGTACCAACGCCACCCGAGCAGGCAGGCGGACAGTTGATTTATGGTCGAGTTGCAGGAGTTGCTCAAGGATCGCGCTGGCAAGCTCAACTCAGCGATCGCCCTGGAGCCAAAAACTTAACCATTCCTGCTCCAGGGCAGGCGGTATCTTATGCCATCAGCACAGTGCGAGCAGGTCGCTTGGGCACGGAGCAAAATCAAGCGGCTAAAATGCTGGTACGTTACCCCGATACCGCTTACGAATCCCATGCCAACTATGGCGTGGAATACAACTTGACCTTGCCGCTTTTCAACCCGACTCAACAGCTTCAAAAAGTGGCTTTCACCTTAGCGACTCCTTTAAAAGAAGATCGTCTCAGTCAAGGTGGATTGCGTTTCCGCCAACCCCCTTTTGATGTGCCCTTCTTTCGAGGCACTGTACGTCTGCGTTACCCAGATGATCGAGGCCAGCTTAAGACTCGGTATGTGCATTTGTGGCACCGCAAGGGACAAGTACTGGAGCCGTTAGAGATGATCACTCTGCCTCCCAACAGTGGCCGTTCTGTGCAGCTAGATTTGATTTATCCGCCTGATTCCACCCCGCCTCAAGTCCTCACCCTCAAAACTCAAGGTTAATATTCTATGTAAGTAAGCTGGACTGCCAGAATTGGCGCTAAAAGGTATATATTGATCCAAAGCGTTGCGAGATTCTGCGGATTGGCAAGGACGCCTGCATGAAACACCCTGCCACTCTTATCACCAAGCGATTGCAGAAAGTGCCACTGCAAACGGTTCTGGTCGCTCCTTTTGTCTTGCAAATTGCGATCGCAGTGGGGCTGACAGGTTGGCTGTCGCTACGCAATGGTCAGAACGCGGTCAACGATGTGGCTAGCCAGCTACGGACGGAGGTGACAGCCCGGATTCAGCAGCATGTCACGACTTATCTAGAAACTCCTCATCTCGTCAACCGCATTAACGCTGATGCCATTCGCTTGGGATTACTGAATGTTGAAAACATCCCTGGTTTAGAACGCTATTTCTGGCAACAGATGCAGCAATTTAAGACGGTGAGCTACATCTCGTTGGGGACAGAGCAGGCAGAATACATCGGAGTAGAGCGCTTAGATAATGGTGCCTTACAGATTGAAGTCTCCGATCGCGCCACAGGCCGAAATTTCCAAACCTACACCACGGATAGCCGCGGAAACCGCACGCGACTGGTGCAAAGTAAACCCAATTATGACCCGCGCCAGCGGGATTGGTACAAAACCAGTGTGAAAGCGGGTAAACCGATTTGGACCGAGATCTACACTTACTTCTCCACACAAAAACTCACGATCACGGCTGACCAGCCACTGTACGATGCCCAAGGCAAATTGATTGGGGTGACGGCGGCTGATTTGGTGTTGTCTCAAATCGGCGACTTTCTCCGCAGCCTCAAGATTGGTAAAACGGGGCAAACCTTTATCATGGAGCGATCGGGGCTTCTAGTTGCAACTTCGCTGCCTGAGAAACCTTTCATCCTCAGCGCTGATGGCAAAACGCAGGAGCGACTGGCCGCGACTGCTAGCCGCAATGAGTTGATTCGAGCCACGGCGCAGCACTTACAGCAACGCTTCGGTGATTTGCGGCAAATTCAAGGTAGCCAACAGCTCGACTTTCAGTTGGAGAATAAGCGTCAATTTCTGCAAGTGCTACCGCTACCAGATCAGCGAGGTTTGGATTGGCTGATCGTGGTGGTAGTACCAGAAACAGACTTCATGGAGCAAATCGAGGCCAACACGCGATCGACAATTTTGCTATGTTTGGCCGCCTTGATTGCTGCGATTGTGCTGGGAATTCTCACCTCGCGCTGGATTGCGCAGCCGATTTTGCATTTGAGCCGAGCGGCTAAAGCTTTGTCCCAAGGTGAGTGGGAGCAAACGGTGCCCGTGGAGCGAGAGGATGAAGTCGGGGTCTTGGCTCGGGCGTTTCAGAATATGGCGGAGCAGTTACGTGCTTCCTTTGGCGTTCTAGAACAGCGCAATGAAGAGTTAGAAGTCCGAGTTCAGGAGCGAACTGCGGATATTCGAGCGGCCAATGAGCAACTGCTAGTGGAAATTGCTGAACGCCAGCGGGTGGAAGATGCATTGCGGGTTTTCTTGCACGCCGTTTCTCATGACCTCCGCAACCCAGTGACTGGGATGTTGATGGTGTTGGGGAATTTGCTCAAAAGTGAATCGCTGCCTATTGATAACTCCAACGGTTCTGGCAAGGCGGTGATCCCGGTGGCCCGTAGCATTTTGGAGCGGATGGCTCAAAGTAGCGATCGCCAACTGTATTTAATTAACTCGCTTTTAGAAGTCCATGCCAGCGAAGTGGGGGGGATTGTCCTTCAGGCTGAACCGCTGGAACTTGGGCAACTGATCATAGATGTGCTGACGGATTTTGAGCCTCTGCTCTCTAAAAACCAAGTTAGCGCCACAGCTCTGATTCCGAACCATCTACCTGCCGTTCCAGCAGATCCCTTGCAACTGCGCCGAGTGCTAGAAAACTTACTAGCAAACGCCCTGAAGCACAACCCGCCAGGAGTGAGCTTGAGTGTCAGCGTGGAACAACGAGACAACTCGCTGCTTTGCCAAGTGCAAGACAACGGAGCAGGCATCAACCCAGAGGTGCGCGAGCATTTGTTTGAGCTGTATTCTCGCGGACCTCAAACCCGTCGCTCTACCGGACTAGGACTAGGTTTATATCTTTGCCGTCAAATTATTGTGGCTCATGGGGGAGAGATGGGCGTGACTAGCAGTCCTGAGGTTGGCTCGACCTTCTGGTTTACCTTACCTTTGGCACCTGTAGGAGCAACCACAAAATCACCTTGATGGGTGAATCATGTGAGCGAGGTGCGATCGCCTTACCTCCACCTAAGATAAAACTAAGGTGATTAAACAAACTGAGTTTGAAATCAGCTACACCTGCTCTCAAGCTGATTCCGCAAAGAAGTCAGTCTTTCTAACTAGCGCGAACTGGTTATTTTCACAGCAATTTAACGGTGTGTTTAACCAAACTAATAAAGTTTGAGCCACTACCAAGCTGACTATATTGGCACAGCCTGGTTGAGATTACGCATATCAGGTGGTTGCTGATTAGGGCGGCAAAATCGCTGTCTAAAGATTCGCTTGTCTTCGCTTTATCCCCAAAATTAAATTCTATAAGAACTAAATTATGATTGCTGATGTGAACTACCTCCAGGCTTTACGAAATTGCTGTCGCGATGAGGCAGCCTTTACCCAACTACAACAACTCCTCGCAGACCCTCGCGCCAGTCAGCATTTATCAAAGTTATCAGGGTTTGTAGGCAGTCAACCTCAGGCAGAAGCTAGCACCGTTAATCTAAGCGCAATAAGCGCAACCAACACCACCCCAGAGCCGCTAGATCGGGTAGAAGCGTTGTTGCAGGCTGCCTCTACTGAACTTCAGGAAGTACGTCAACGGCAAGCTGTACTGTTTCATGTCATGGAGCATGATCTGCGCCCTTTCCTCATGGGTACCTTGATGGTTTTGCGGAACTTACTCAAGCAAGGAGATGAGACGGTTACAATCACTCGCTCTAGAGTAGAACGGATGGTTCAAGCCAGCGATCGCCAACTGCATGCTATGAGCGCCTTGCTCGAAACCTACGCTACGACAGAGCAAACCGTACCGTCGCAACTGGAACCTGTAGAGTTTCCAGCGCTCAGTCAAACTATTTTGCAGGACTTAGCACCCCTTTTAAGGGCCAACCAAGCGAGAATTACGCCGCAGCTTCCTGCCAATATGCCACCCATTTTGGCAGATTCGGACCAAATTCGACGGGTGGTTGCACACCTAGTGACCGCAACCTTGCAACATAATCTACCTGGGCTACATTTAACTCTTGCTGCCGAAGTGGGAGCTGGGATGCTGCGCTGTACTCTACTCGATGATGGGCAGGGCTGGGACTCTCGAGAATGCGATCGCTTTTTTGAATTGCAAGTGCGATCGCCCCATGCTTGCTGTTCTACGAGTTTGGGCGTGCAACTGCACCTGTGTCAGCAAATCATTCAAGCGCATGGAGGTGAAATTGGCGTTATCAACACCGAACTAGGTTCGATCATCTGGTTTACGCTGCCCCTAGCAACAGCGGTTGCTTCTAGCAGTTATGCCCCGACTCGGCTAGCGATCACGCCAGGCTTAAACTAAACCAGAGCGCAAAGCGACCACTGCGGCTTGCACGCGATCGTCTACTGATAACTTATTCATGATGCCCCGGACGTGAGTTTTGACGGTATTGGGGCTTAGGTAGAGTTTGGCAGCGATTTCGGGGTTACTTAGTCCTTCGACCATCAGCTTCAGCACTTCCAGCTCGCGTTCCGACAGTTGCCCAATGCCACTGTTGGGCGTAGGCGGCTTGAGGTGATCGATCACACGACGGGCAATTTGAGGATCAAGGTAGGTAGCGCCTTCCTGAGCTGCGGCGATCGCTGCTTGGAGTCGATCTAAACTAGCACCCTTGATACAGTAGGCATCGGCTCCACTAGAGAGGGCTGCAATAATTTCTGTTTCTGCCGTGTGTGAGGTCAGCATCACGACCCGCACCTCAGGGAGCGCAGCCTTAATTTTTTGAGTGGCCGCGATTCCATCTAGTCGGGGCAGACCAATGTCCATGATAATCAGGTCTGGCTTGAGTCTTAGAGCTGCCTCTACACCTAAATACCCATCTTCTGCCTGTCCCACAACGATGCACGCCGAATCAGCTTGTAATGACTGTTCCAGACCCAACTGCATCATTGGGTCATCTTCAATAATCAAAACCCGTAAAGTTGGCGATGAGATAGTGGCATTCATAAATAGATCTTGTGGCAATACAGCCTTAGTGTAGGCATCTACTTCAACTTTGCACTTCACCCAGGTGACTCACCTGAATGAGTGATGCTGGACAAAGCCAGAGTAGTTCTATAGCGCCTCTATTATTCTCAGCTTGATTCAGGTAGAACTTCCTAGGGTGTATTGACAGGCATACTCATAATGAGTACGCTTTAAGCAGTCATAGGATGCAAAACTTTACATCCAAACCCAGCGAGGAGCGAAACTTATGTTGCCTAACCACGAAGGACAAAGAGTTCCTGACGTCACCTTCCGAGTTCGACAGAACAATCAGTGGATTAACATCACAACTGATGATCTGTTTGCCGGAAAGACTGTAATTGTTTTCTCCTTACCTGGTGCTTTCACCCCAACTTGTTCCTCTACTCATTTACCTGGCTACAACGAGTTGGCTCCAGCCTTTAAGGAAAATGGTGTAGACAGTATTCTTTGTCTTTCGGTCAATGATACGTTCGTGATGAACGAATGGGCTAAGGACCAAGACGTTGGTAATATTACACTCATTCCAGATGGTAACGGTGAGTTCACCGAAGGCATGGGGATGTTGGTTGATAAGACTGACTTGGGCTTTGGTAAGCGGTCTTGGCGCTATTCCATGCTAGTCAAGGATGGTGTGATTGAGAAGATGTTTATTGAGCCAGAAGAACCAGGAGATCCTTTCAAAGTATCGGATGCCGATACAATGCTCAAGTACATCAATCCTCATGCTGTGAAGCCTGAATGCGTCTCCTTATTTACAAAGGAAGGCTGCCCGTTTTGTGTTCGGGCTAAAGAGATGTTGAAGGAGCGCGGCCTCGCCTACGAAGAAATTGTGATTGGTAAAAATGCGACGACACGCTCGTTGCGAGCAATGGCCGGAGGAACAACAGTCCCTCAAGTATTTATTGACGGCAAATTGATTGGTGGGTCTGAAGCCCTGGCAGATTATTTGGGTGTAGCCTAGTTGCTCTAAGTAGCTTGACTAGAGTGATTTAAGCGTAACGCGATCGCTGACTTTCGTCTCTAGAATGAGATTTGAAAGCCGCGATCGCGTTTTGTGTTTAAGGATACTAGCTAAAACTCACTCAACTGCGATTGCAGCTCTGTTTTTCGGTAAAGATATCTTTGAAAATCAATTTTTATGGCTAACTCACCCAGAATTTTGGCTTTTGCGGGCAGTACCCGAACGAATTCCTACAACAAAACCCTGGTTAAAATTGCCGCTACAGGGGCTCGGGCTGCGGGCGCTGAAGTTACTTTTTTAGATCTGCGCGATTTGCCAATGCCACTTTATGATGAGGATCTAGAGGCGGCTGAAGGCATTCCTGCCAATGCCTTGAAATTTAAGGAGATCATGGTAGCTCATCAGGGACTCCTGATTGCTTCTCCTGAGTACAACAGTTCTATCTCTGGAGTGCTCAAAAATGCGATCGATTGGGCTTCTCGTTCTACCCCTGGTGAACCCTTCTTAGCTGCTTTTACAGATAAAGTAGCCGCAATTATGAGTACGTCTCCGGGCGGTTTAGGGGGGCTAAGAGGCTTGGTTCATGTTCGCAGTATTCTGTCTAATATCCAAGTTTTAGTCATTCCCGACCAAATTGCGATCGCAAAAGCTCATGAAGCATTTAATCCAGATGGCAGCTTGAAAGATAGCGCTCAACAAACTACCGTTGAGAATCTCGGCGCTAAAGTCGCTCAAATACTGACAAAGTTACAGAGTTAAAGGCATAACAGCTAAAAAATAATTGAGAGAGAGATACGACAAAACCATATCCCTCTCTCAATTTTATAAATCACTTGTCATAGTAGATTAAAAGCTATCGCAACAAATTTTCTAGCTTGCGCGAGCAGTTAAATCTATCAACGAATTTGTAGAGTTGCTATTTTTATTTGAGCCAACTGGAACTTAGTAAAATTCCTAAAACTCCCAAGATATGACCAAAACTCATTGCGCCTAAGAAGGTGGCAACACTCATGTTGTTCAGTAGGCCAGAGAATGGTCCGAGAGGCATCTTAGGACCGACTTTGGGAAAGCGGACGGTGCGGCTGGCAATGAACAAAGCCAGTAGGCAGGAGCCAATCATAATGGGGGTGCCTTGCCAGTTCCACAAAGCAGTGGGGTCTTGGGACGTAGCAGCGGGGACTGCTGCCAGCAACATAGAGTGAATCAAGATGCTTTCTCCTACTTGTTGAGACACTATATTGATCAACATTAACCGGACGCAATAACCATCTGCCTAATGTAGTTGAAGTAGGAAGTTGGCTAATTCTGCGGCCAGAACATCGCTAGGATTCATCGTCCCGTTGTATTGGCGATCGCACCTCAGCCTGACGAAGGATTTATTAGTGTTAGTAACAAAACTTATCTTCCGTCTTTATATAGGCGTTACCTGGGCCACAGGTGTTTAGCATGCGGGTGTGAGATTACTGTTTTGGACATCTGTTATGACATCTGCAAATACCAATACCGCTCAAACTCTGCGATCTTTTCAGCACCTAGATGTGGATCAGCAAATTGCTGCTTTGGCTTATCTTTATACCGAGTTAGGTCAATCGATCTCTTTTCCCAGTTCTGGAGTGACTTCCTCTAACGAAATTAGTCAACTCGTCAAGCACGTCAAAGAGCTGCGTTCAGAAGATCAGCTGCAATTTATCCGCGACGTGTTTTCTAGCCAACAAAGCGGTCGCGAGGAAGTAGCACTTGACCCCCACCCCAGTAAAGCGTTACTAGAATTGATTCCTGGTGGCACCAAAGATCCTCTCAGCCATTACCAATCTTTGGATCCTAATGCTCGCTTAGCGTTCTGGTATCGCTTAGCTCAAGAGTTGGATAGAGATGCTATCTCGACAGCAGCGACGACCCAACTGTCTTCTGGCGCTCAAGAAATCATCAATCATCTGAAGTCTTTAGAAGTCAGTCAGCAAGTTGACTTTTTACGTCAGATTGTTTAGTAAGTTTGATTCGCCCGAATTCATTAGCCTAAATTGAACATGAGCGATCGCCTTGCCTTTGAGCTGTCTTGAGGGCAGGGCGATCGCTTCGTTATACTTCTCTTGCTAAATAGGTTGATGCTTGCAGGCGCAGATCACAAAAATACCCCCCTCAACCAAAAGTTGAAGGGAGAAAAGTGAAGTTAGAGCGAAGCAAAACTACAATCAGTAGAAATTCTTAGGCAACTGATTGCTGCACCATCAAGTTGACTTTGGCATTTTGTAAACCGGGTTGCTTGACTTCTGCCAATGTTTTGTTAATCGCGTATTTCTGATTAATGCTATTCATTAGGTTAGCTAAGTTATGGCTCTTAGCAACACCCCAAAGATCAGCAATTAAGTCAAATGATCCTTGGGGATTGCGAACCCAACCTAAGTCGTAATCGCCTTTGAGCGCTACTACAATGTCAGCCCGAACTTTTTGACCACAAGCGCCGCGCACATCGGTGTTTATACTAGCAACTAGGCCCAGATCCGCGAGAGAAGATTTAAGCAATTCAGCGTCTGTGAGCTTGCTGCGAAGAGTACTAAAGTGAGACATAGGTAGTCCTTAAATGGGTGAAATGGGTGAATTTGTGAGTTGATCGAAATATGCAATGTTAATCAGCGATACCCGGTGTGCAGTAGAGCTAGCTTCATTCGCACCACACTGAAGGCATTAATAATTTCAGAGCTCTCTATTGCTATTGGTTATTGGCAATAGATCACATAACTAATCTATGTAATAGTCTGTTAAGTTTCATTGTTCTAAAGGTTTACTTCTGCCAATCTTGCAAACTCCTAAAGGTAGAGCTGTATCCCTAAACCAGTAGTAGCTTCAGTTACATCAGACAAAATGGCGTAAATTAACTTTTTTGATTTTAAGAAAAAAGAAACCTAGGAGTTTTCTAAAACAGGTGGCGCAGCTGGCCTCAACTCCTAGGTTTGATAATGATACTGAATCGCTTCGCGTAGAGTATTGTGACTAAATCAGCCACACTTCTGACTCAAAGAAATTTCCGTAATGTTGATGGGCAACCAATATACAAACGGTTTTGTTGAGAGTTTGTTATCCCCCAACAACTTCGCCACCATTGGGGTGCAGAATTTGCCCAGACATATAGGAGGAATCATCAGAAGCCAGGAAGACATAGCTCGGTGCAACTTCTTCTGGCTGCCCAGCTCGCTGCATCGGCACCTGTGACCCAAAGCTCTTGACCTTGTCCTCTGGGAAGGTCGCAGGAATTAGAGGAGTCCAGATTGGTCCAGGGGCAACGCCATTCACCCGAATACCCTTTTCGACCAGAGATTGCGACAGAGAACGGGTAAAGGCAACGATCGCGCCCTTGGTAGAAGAGTAGTCTAGCAGTTGCTGATTGCCCTTATAAGCTGTGACCGAAGTGGTATTGATGATGGCACTGCCTTCTTTGAGGTGGGGCAGAGCAGCTTTCGTCAAAAAGAACATGCTGAAGATATTAGTGCGAAAAGTACGCTCCAGTTGTTCTGCTGTGATGTCCTCAATGCTTTGCTGCGGATGTTGCTCAGCCGCATTGTTCACCAAAATGTCGAGGTAGCCTAGTTGCTGTACCGTTTGCTGTACAGCTTCTTTGCAGAATTGCTCGTCGCCAATATCACCTGCAATGGTGATACAGCGTCTGCCTTCCGCTTCAACTCGGCGCTTGGTATCTTCTGCATCTTGATGCTCATTCAGGTAAAGGAGTGCTACATCAGCTCCTTCTTTGGCGTAGAAAACTGCTACAGCGCGTCCAATGCCACTATCTCCTCCAGTAATCAGAGCGACTTTTCCTTGTAGCTTGCCGCTTCCCCGATATTTAGAGTCATCAAACTGGGGTCTGGGCGTCATTTCAGACTCAAGACCAGGCTGTTGATTCTGATGTTGGGGTGGTTGTAATTCTTTGGATTGACTCATCGTTGCTTCTCCCGGAGTTTTGCTGTATTTCTCTGTTAAAAGATTTTTAGAAGTCAGCCATAAGCTAAGTTGAGAATCTGCTCTTTACCTGCCGAATCCAACTATTTAAATTCTTTTGGCTGTTTCCTAATCTGCCGCCTTATTAGCTTCGGCGAGCATGTTCACTTTAGAACGCACTTTTAGTTCATTTCTGCTTCATTAGAGATAAATTTAGGTCGTTCTATAGGTGAGTTTCTCATAAGTCAAGCTGTGATGCCCGATACTTTAAGTAGCTTGGCGATTTAGATGATTGATTGGTTATAGCAATAGGCTGCTATTCAGCACGGGCAGTATTTATGGGTACAGTTACACTTCATTCAGATACAGCGTTTTTACGACTTTGGATAGAGCAGCCTCTCTGTCCTCAGTGGAAGAAGCTGTGAGCGATCGCCACTAAGCTGCTTAATAGCAAATACTTTGAAAATGCCAGCACCTTGAATTCATCAATAGAAGGCGATTGAGAAAAGCCGATTGCACTGATTAATTCGAGGCATTTTACATAATTTGAGCAGGTGAAATAATGAGCTTTAATCCGCTAGCTGAAAAAGGAATTCCGCTTGATCAACAGCTACGAAATTGGTCCGAGCTAAACGTTCAGCCCTATATCAAAGATCAAGTTGATCCCTATACTCGTACCCGTGTCATTACGATGAACGGAATTGAAACGGAAGGGATATTTTTCTCTCATCAATTTGCGCGCCACACCGCCGACCCAGACTTGCGGAGACAACTCGCCATGCTGCGTCGAGTGGAGCAGCAACAGCAGAAAGTGGTTAACTGGCTCACGCCCGGTAATGAATCGACCTTGGAAGTCACGATTGGCTATGAGCAGGTTGCAGTTGACCTCACGGCCTTTTTAGCTCGTCATGAACCTGATCCTTATATCAAGCAAGCGTTTGAATTTGGTCTTTTAGAGGACTTCGACCATCTCTATCGCTATGCCAACTTGCTAGAAATGACCGAAGGCAAGAAAGCCGAAGAAGTCACAGGTCGGTTGACTGAGATTATGCCAGGACGGCCAACAGTCGCAGAACACCGCCATCCCTATGATGATGTGCGTAGACCCAGCGATCGCACCAAAGCTGACCCGGTCTCCCTGCTGCACGTGCTGACCTTGGTTGCTTCCGAGCAACAGACCATGAACTTCTACATGAACGTGGGCAATCGTCCCATGAACCCGTTGGCACGGGGACTCTACCTAGAAATTGCTCAGATTGAGGAACAGCACGTCACTCATTATGAATCTCTGCTGGACCCCAATGCTTCTTGGCTAGAGCAGGAAGTTCTGCACCAGTACAACGAGTGCTATCTGTACTACTCATTCATGCAGCAAGAGTCCGATCGCCGGATCAAGCAAATATGGGAACTCCACTTGAACATGGAGATTGAGCATCTGCGAATTGCTTGCGATCTACTTCGTCAGTATGAAAATCGCGATCCGGAAGAATTCTTGCCCCCAAGCTTACCGGAGACCATGCGCTTTGAAGAAAACAAAGACTATATCCGTCAAGTTTTAGCAGATCAGGTAAACTTGACTACCCAAGATACGGAATTTGTGCCAGTTGAGCAACTCCCTGAGGATGCTCGCTACTTCCAATATCAAAAGACGGTCAACGCGGGTGGCGTACCCAGTGAACAGGTGATTGAAGAACACCGCAGTCAAATGGGTGGCGACTATCGCATGACCACAGAGGGAGCGCATCCATTGGCGGGTGCTAATCGCTAAAGACTGAACCCCTCAGTCCTTCCATAATAAAGAAGCGGCTGGGGGTCGTACAGTTGAAACGAAGATGAGGAAGAGAGAGGCGAATTAGAGGTTATCCAAATCTACTTCAAAAGTCTGGTCATCCACGGTGACGCGATCGCCGGACACTAGTTTGCGACCCCGACGAGTTTCCAAAACACCGTTGACACTCACTACTTCATCTTGAATGATCATCTTGGCTTGACCACCGGTGTCTACAAGCCCAATCACCTTCAAAAATTGATCTAGTTTAATCGTATCGCTCGTCTTAGTCATACCAGGTCAGAGAGAGGAGTCTCAGTAGAAGTCGTTATTGCTATTCTCTATTGTCTCTGAATGTTCCTGCTTTGGAGATGGGCGATCGCGAAATTAGCTCTAACTTGTCTTATTCCTCAGTCACCACCAACTGCCAATGAGCTGCTTGAGGAACTTGAGGCAGTGTTACTTCTAAGCGATCGCCTACCCAGCGCAAATCACTGATTTCTGCCCCTTGAACTGTGACTCGGCTGTGAGGAGTTAAACCAATCCAATGGACTTGGAAATTCCGGACAGCGGGCATATCTGCATAGGTGCCTCGGATTGCTTCACAAGTTAGAATGTGCTGGCTAGATGCTTGCTGTTGGGTAAATCGCCGCCGACTGCCTGCTTCAGTCAAATATGCCTGACTCATACCATCATCCTCATAAAAATCCAGGTCGCCAGCATCTCCCGCATAAACTTCGAGTAGTAGCGTGGCGGCTGGTTGGTTCCCTGCTCGTAAAGCCATAGGCTGTAGCGGCAAAATGGCCCCTGCTTTTACAAACACGGGTACTTGGTGCAGCGGTACATACAGATCTAACTGTTGCGCTCCTCGATAGAATTTACAGGTTTCTCGATGCCACCAACCTCCTACAGGCAAATAGATGGAGCGATATCCGCCTGCTTCTACTACAGGGGCTACTAAGACGCGATCGCCCAGGAGATACTGAGTTGGTTGTTCATAGGCAACCGGATCTTCGGGATAATGCAGATACAGAGGCCGACAGAGGGGCAATCCTGTTTCATAGGCAATTCGACTGAGGTGGTAGAAGTAGGGGAGAAACTGAATCCGCGTCTGGAAGGCTCGGCGGACTGCGTCTAAGACCCACTGGCCATAGGCCCAAGGCTCTCGTTTGCCGTGGTCTGAGTGCAAGCGCACCACCGGGCTCCAACAACCAAACTGCACCCAACGCACATACAATTCAGGGTCAATATAGGGGACACCAGGCACATGGTTGTAGAAACCTCCTAAATCGTGTGACCAATAGGCGACCCCAACGTTGCCAGCCCGTGCCGTAAAATCTACGAGTAACTGCAACACTTCCCACTGCGAGTAGGTATCCGCTGAAAACTGAGCGGGATAGCGATGGGAACCAATACCCCCGGTACGAGACAAAATCATCGGTCGCTGGGAACGATTGGCTAGATGCGTGAAATAAACATGATTTGTCCAAAGCTGAGAGTTAACGCCGGGATGAATCGCGCTGGAGCCATCAATCCACCAAAAATCAATGCCATCTGCTTCTCGCGGACCGTGCAGCACCTGCATAAATAACCGAGCTTCTTCTGGCTCAGCCAAGTTAAACAACAACCAACCCGTTTCTAGCTCTGCTTGGGTGGGCTTATATTCTGCCATTCCGCTCGGATGCCAAGATTCAAAAATCCAACTGGACATCGGGTTTCTGATTGCAAATACCTTTCCCGCTTTGACGTCATTTGGGTCTAGTCCTCGCGCTTCGCACAAAGCTTGGAACTGGCTATCGCCCGGAGCCAAGCCCTCTGGGTGAACATTCGCTCCGACATGCAGTCCTTGCTCATGAATCTGCTTTAGAAAGGTCGGTGCATCTGGGAAAAATTCTGGGTTCCAATCCCAACCACACCAACCCGACAAATGCCAATCCACATCCAAAATCAAAACATCGAGTGGTAGGTCAAGTGCCTCAAATTGCTTCACTAAGTTGTGGTAGTCAGTGTCGTAGAGTTGCCCAAACAACGAAAACCAAACCCCAAAAGCCCAGCGCGGCAACATTGGAACTGGGCCACAAAGTTGGACAAAGTTTTGTAGAGCTTGAGCATAGTCAGAGCCGTAAGCGAAGAAATACCAATCTTGGCCTTCTGGGTCAAAGCGTTGAGCTAGCCAGTTGTTTTCTAGGGGGGCACTAGCTGAGTCATTCAAGACACTATAACCACTCCGGCTGAGAATTCCTGGTGGGAAGCGGTGCCACTCTTGCAAAACTTGCCGCACTTCCTCCGGTAACTCTTCCTGACGGTGGCGATCGAGATACCAGAGCGGTGGCTCCTCAAAGCGGGTAGTCTCTCCGCGATCGCGCAAGCTCAGGTGAGCCTTTTTCATCGGGTTGTAAAGCCATTCTTGGGTGTAAGGGTAGGCGCGTTCTACTGCCGCCGGATGCACCTCAGTGGGTCGGAGATTGCGGTGGATTAGGTCAAGGCTACAGAATGTACCGCCCAAGTTGGCAGAGTCAACAGTTGTAGGAGTCCAACTTCCTTTTTGTGTCCCACAGCGCCACTCTATTTGCAGGTTGTTGTCGTTGAATGGCTGAGTATCCGGTCGATAGTGAATTTGAATCAGTTCAGTTTGTAGTTGGAGTACACCAGCCTCGGTCCAGGCGATCGCTTGAAAGGGTAATGCTTGGGGTCGCGTCATTGCTTGGACGGTGGGTCGATCCTCAAATTGCCCTGTTGCTGACCACTCCAAACGAATTAAGCCTTGGCTCAAGGCACTAAAGCGAGCAGAGCCACAAACAACGCGATCGCCTACAACCTGATATCGCACAGCATTTCTCCCTAGAGACCCTCAGTTTCCCAAGGTAGCAAGGACTTTTCGGGCTAGTTGACTTTGCAGCAGCTAGGTTAGAAAAAACTGCCTAAGGAAAGTTATTCCCGATTCACTAGAGGGATTGCGCTTTCCTGGAAGGGTGTGATACATTTATAAATCGCTAGGACGCATAGCTCAGTTGGTTAGAGCACTACGTTGACATCGTAGGGGTCACTGGTTCGAGTCCAGTTGTGTCCATCTAGAAGCTAGCGCTTCTGTCCCAAAGCCTATCAAACTGTCCTAGACTTGTCCTAGTCTAACTTAGGTTAGATAGCCCAGACAACCTAAGCAGCTTTAAGGCATCCTCAGCATTTAGGTCGGGGGCTACAACGGTCAAACCTGGTTGCTCTGCATTCCGACAGACTAAACCTTATCGGAAATAGAAAGGGATGTTGATTAAGTCACTCCTTGCCCTCTGGATCTGCAACTAAACCGCTTGGAGCTTCTGCTTCGCTTTTTGAGAGCGGTAGGTGAGTCG
>NZ_JACJPA010000077.1:0-2490 GCF_014695845.1 Trichocoleus sp. FACHB-591 | reverse complement strand
GCAAAGCTTGCAGGCTTTGACGTTGGTAGGGAGTCGGCATCCCATCGAGCAAGTGATAGATTAGTTCTTGGGCGTGGGCAAGAATGTCCATTGTTCTTGCGGTCTATTAGTTTCACGCCCTTTCTGCCACCTTTTAAGCCTTGGTGCAAGATCTGAGATGAGCAATCTCCACAACTTAAAACGACCAAGCTTATAGCGATCGCTCTTGCTCTCACGATTGAGATAGTGTTGATATCCCAGCTATTGAGAATCCTTAAAACTCCTTCTGAGAGAGAGCTTCAGACCATAAATTCCTGCCTTGGGGTAGTAGGGTTCGAAATCAACCTAGTTCTGCGACTAAAATTTGGCAGCCCATCTAAAAAAGCACCTTCTTTAACTAAGAAGGTGCTTTTTTAGATCAAATCTAGATCAGCTAATTGAGTTAATCGCTGGAACCAAGGCGAACGACGGGAATTGAACCCGCGAATGGTGGAACCACAATCCACTTCACTTTGTACTAGCAGGGTAGTGGCAAAGGCTAACTCTGTGATCGCCCTTACTCTCATGATTGAGATACTGTTGATATCTCAGCTATTGAGAATAGTCAAAACTCTTGCTGTCGGGTAGTTTCAAGCAATAAATTCCTGCTTTGGGGTTGTAGGGGGCCATGCTGCGATCGCTCTCTCAATCCAGACACTACAGTTTAAGAGAACCCATAGCTGATGCTGCCTTGGATATGAGCTAACGACAACTTTGGGAATGATAGGCTGCTGGAAGGAGGGTTTTTGCAGGGAAAATATACAGAAAGTTTCGGCATAATCACCTGAAATAAGGTAGTTATGCCGAAACTTTCCGTCTAATAATAGTTAGCCCGCAGTTCCTGAACAAAGCATCAGCCAAACAACAATAGTGGAGCAAAGTTGCATTGTTTCCAGTGAATTTTCTTCCTCAACTCACTGAACGACTGGTTCTGCGTCGGTTTACAGATCTTGATCTAGATCGGTTTTTTTCCTACCGCCAAGATTCTCAAGTCGCTCGATTCCAAAGTTGGTCGATGTTACCTTATCATGAAGCGCAATCTTTCATTCAGGAAATGCAAATAGCAGTTATGGGGGTACCAGGTGAATGGTTTCAAATCGCGATCGCCCACAAGCAATCCAACTTGCTCCTGGGTGACATTGGAATGCAAATTTACACCGAGAATCCGGCAATCGTAGAAATTGGATTTACTTTGGCTCGTGAAGAGCAAGGTGAAGGATATGCACAAGAAGCTGTTCAAGCGCTGGTTTATTCACTATTTGAACTGGGATGCATCAACCAGATCGTCGGCATAACTGATATGCGAAATGAACCGTCTATTAATTTGCTGAGGCGCTTGGGAATGAATCTAGTGCGATCGGATGAGGTGGAGTTTAAGGGTGAATTGTGTATTGAGCAAACATTCGAGTTGAAAAGCGAGGATTGGTTACTGCACAAAGCAGGCTAACCCTCCGTTGGAGCGGATAGGATCAAGCCTCTTTTTACGGAATTCAAGGTTACTTACCACCGCTCAACTTGGTCGTTAGGCTGAAATTTGTTCTAAGGACAGCTAGGGTTCATAGAAAAGCCTTGAGGGATCACAAAATGCAAAGCCAGAATATAGATTTAATCCGAACCCTCTTCCAAAGCCGCTTAGCAACTCTTAAGCACCTCTTGGAGTCAGCTCAGACTCATTTTTGTGATGACGAGTCGTTCCTTCAAAAGCGCATTGCGGCTGATATGTTGCCGTTCGGTACACAGATTGCTTTCACCTGCAATCAACCACGCAACTTTGCTCTCTGGTGTGATGGCAAACCTGCGAATAATCTAGATCCAGACGTCACATCTCTCGCACAGGCATACGAGCACATAGCAAACACTAAAGAACTTCTTTTAGGCGCTCACGTTGAAGATGCAAAGCTAGCTGAGGTAACACGCATTGACTTGGGCCAGAGCCTCTACATCGAGCTGTCTGGTAATGCCTATGTAAATGAATTTCTAATTCCAAACTTTTACTTCCATATGGTTACGGCTTACGACATTCTTCGCATGGCTGGGGTGCCAATTGGAAAACGAGATTACATGCTGCACTTGGTGCCATCAATCAGAAAGGAATGAAGCCTAATCGGGTCGAGGAAGGCATTTAACCTTCCCCTCCCACACCACCCTGCGTGCGGGTCCGCACAGGGCGGTTCATGAAGACGCGCAGACAATGCTGATAGTCTAGGCGTATCCTTGAACTTTCATCCAAAGATGCCGAATGGATAGCAATCCCTGCTGTTCCAGCCATTCATTGGTCATTCCCGTTTGAGTCGCCAGCGTCTTTGACAAGCGCCAGTAGCCTTTGCGGCTAAGCCCTGTCGAGAACGCATGCCGTCTACTCGTTCCCAGCTTGAGCAGGTTGGTGATGCGGGTTCTGGGTCTGCGCCATTGCTTCCAATAACACATCCGCATCCGCCGCCTTAACCAACCGTCTAGCTCTTCGATGGGCGA
>NZ_JACJPA010000076.1:0-10691 GCF_014695845.1 Trichocoleus sp. FACHB-591 | reverse complement strand
CAAGTCGTCTACTTACCGCCCTATTCACCAGACCTGAATCGTATCGAAAAGTGTTGGGCATGGTTAAAGGGCCGCATTCGCAAACAACGACGCAGCGCTACTAGTTTGCGTGAAGCGATGGAGACAGTCCTCAAGGAAGCCGCGTCCTAACTCTTGTGGCGACAGCTATAACTCAGCAATGATTGACCCTACATTTTCAAGCTTAGAAACCTGACAACGTTGAACTTGCCTTCATGACTTACTTTGCCGGGTTAACATATCCGGTAGTGTTCTAAACCTGTGGATCAGGGTGGTTGAACCTCGTTCTTGAAGGCAGCTTTTAGAAAACCATCCACAGGTCTAGAACACTACCGAAAATAGCGCGCTTCACGATAAGTTGCAGCTTAACTCAAGGATCTTGCGTGGTCTAAATGGAATGTCTGTTGAAGAATGAGAACAACGAAGTAACCGTCGAGTCATGAACACAAAGGAGACCAAGACGTGAACATGTCCGCTCTTAGAAGCAGTACCCGCTTGTTTTCGATCGCCGCACTCTTTTTAGGAACCACTCTAATCACTTCGCTAGGAACTGTCATGAACGCTACAAACGCACAAGACATCAAACCTACTATCGTTCTTGTTCACGGCGCGTTCGCTGAGTCGTCTAGTTGGAATGGCGTATTGACCAAACTGCATGAGAAAGGTTACCCGACAGTTGCCGTAGCCAACCCTCTACGTGGAGTGAAAAGCGACGCGAACTATGTTGCCAGCGTCCTCAAGAGCATTGAGGGGCCTACGGTGTTAGTCGGACACTCCTACGGAGGTGCGGTGATCACCAACGCGGTCAATGACAACGATAACGTGAAGGCACTCGTCTATGTTGCGGCTTTCGCTCCGGATACAGGTGAGACTGCCGTCGAACTCTCAGGACGTTATCCTGGCAGCACTCTCGGGCCAGCACTCGCGCCACCTGTTGCAATACCTAATGGGGGTCAAGATCTTTATATCCAGCAAGACAAGTTCCACGCCCAGTTTGCTGCGGATGTACCTGTCGCGGCGGCACAGCTGATGGCTAGCACCCAACGACCCATCACGGAAGCTGCTCTTAACGAAGCCTCTGGCACCCCTGCTTGGAAGTCCACCCCATCCTGGTTCATTTATGGCGATCGCGACTTAAATATTCCGGAGGCAGCCCTCTCTTTCATGGCAAAGCGTGCCAACTCGAAGGAAACGATTGTCGTGAATGGCGCATCGCATGTAGTGATGGTTTCTCATCCAGATGCCGTCGTTAGAGTCATAGAGCATGCTGCAACCGCAGAGTAGAGAAGCTGGCTGTGCCGTAAAAACTTTTGAATGTGATCCAACCCAAAGAGGTACCACGATGAATGTCTTAGTGATCGGAGCGGCGGGCAAGACCGGAAGACAGGTGGTGGAGCAGGCCGTTGCTGCTGGCCACACTGTGACGGCCTTCATCCGTGATAGTGCTCGATACAACGCCCCGCCTAACGTTCGCGTTTTCACTGGGGATGCAGCCGACCCAGCGACGATGTCCGACGCGACAGCTGATCAAGACGCCGTGATCGATACAGTCGGCGGCAAGACGCCGTGGCGGAAGACGGAGATCGAGCAACGGGTTGCCCGCGCTATCGTCGAAGCCGCGAAGAAGAACGGCACACGCCGGATCATCGCGATCTCGGCTCTGGGGGTGGGGGACAGCACGGCGCAGGCAACACTACTGTTCCGGCTACTGCTGCTGCCCACATTCCTGCGTGGCTCTACAGCGGATAAAACCGCTATGGAACGGGCGATCGCACAGGCAGGAATCCCCTATGTGCTAGTTCGCCCTGCCGTGTTGAATGACCAGCCCGCTGTCGGTTCCGTGCGTGTGCTCGCAGGGGTAGAGAAGGGTCGACAGATAACCCGCGCCGATCTGGCCACGTTCGTCGTAGAGCAGTTGACCATGGATACACATGTGAATCGAGCCGTTACGATTGCCAACAGCTAACATGGCGTGCTCGCGGAATCTCTGGCCGCTTCGATGTCTTATGCTTTTTGCGGTGCAACCTCATCATTCACGCCACCGATAGTTCACAGGCACCCAAGCATAGCCCTGATTGCCTGCACGCCGATCGCCCCCCAGACTCCATGAACCGCGAATGCACCGACCAACTTTGGATCTTATTTGCGCGACCAAGGCTGGCACAAACAGCCAGAAGCAAGACCGCTGTCGGATCGATGATTCTTTGAAACCACTAAATATTAAGAGACAGCTACTGAATCAGCGCCTTTTTCCCTGAAAAATACCACGCTTGACGATAAGTTGCAGCTTAACTTAAGGAACTTGCGTGGTCTAAATGGGATGTCTGTTGAAGAATAAGGACAACAAGGTAAATGTCGAGTCAGAGCCTTCCCACATTTACAGCAAGGAAACTAACCATGAGATTTAACTCCCATCTCACCGTCCAAGCCGTTCTGCTCTCTATCGCTTTTCTCAGCGTTCTCAGTTTCACCCTTCTCTTCCAGCTTCCAGTCTCAGCCCAATCTACCTCTCAGATTGCTCCTCAGATTGAGCAAATTGGCGAAGGCCAAGGAGATATTCCACCTGCTTACCGCTTAGTTATCAGCGACTCCGAAAACATTGTCTATGTTTACTGCCCAGAAAACTATGCACCTAAGCTCGACTACCTTCGCAATGTAAAAGCACTGCAATGCGAACCCATGTAAGAGAACTCAGCTGATTCAATTGATTTGTCAACTACTCACAACTACAACTCTAAGGAGAATTTCCATGTCTACTACTACTCAACAGAAACCTGTCATTATTTTGCAACAAGGGTCAATTGGGCCAGAAGTTACCGATTTACAATACATTCTGCAAATACGCAAATTCACTGCCAACGCGCCTGATGCTCAGTTCGGCCCCCTAACTAGAGCAGCAGTGGTTCGCTTTCAGAAATCCAAAAATCTAGTAGCTGATGGCATTGTCGGAGCAGCAACCTGGACCGCAATGGAATATACTTGGCCAGAAAATCAGCCTGGAGTTTTCTTGCGAGAAAGGGATAGCAGCATTGCTGTGCAACGGATGCAGCAAGCGCTGTTAACAAAAAGATTCAGTTTGGGGTTGGCTGATGGTATTTTTGGCCCCAAAACCAAAGCTGCTGTGATTCAGTTACAGAAGAATGGTGACGGAGAACGCCTTGCCAATATTCAAGGAGTCGTTGGTCCCATAACCTGGGGCATCATCATGGGCCTCAAAGTGCCTTAGTTAGAGTATTATTGTCAGCTCTGATCTGAGTATCCTTTGCATAGATATCTAAATATGGAAATGCGATCGCTTGATAGTAGGCGATCGCATTTCCATGTTTAGCCTGATGAGCCAGTTCAGGTATGAGCCCCTCAGTTATCTCTCTTCTGTCACTCCTGCTAGAGAATCGCTAAAAGCCCTAAACTTCGTTGGGTGCTGCTTGGGTATATGGACGGAAAGAACCTCATTGTTCACGCCAGCGATATTCCACAGGCACCCAATCATAGCCCTGGTTATTTGCACGAATATGACCGACTCCTGGAAAGGAGACATGGGCGGCTGCGACAAGACGACGGGTTCTTTCTGCATCGGCAAATTGTCTGGCCCGTTGCGCTGCTGCGGCATTCGGATCAACGTCAAAATCGATCGTGATTTCGGGCTTCGGAAATTGAACCGAGGCGACGTGCACAATATCGCCCCAAAACTCGATGCTCTCGCCTTGGCTTTCCACTAAGAAGAAACTGTGTCCAGGTGTATGTCCTGGTGTGGGGCGTGCGGTAATCCCAGGTACAATCACCGTCTCGCCGGAAAACGGCTTCAGCTTGCCCCTATCCAGATAGGGTTTAATTGTTTTAACGGCTTCGTTGAAATATCTTTGATAGTCTGGCGATCGCTTTGCATTAGCAGGGTTAAGCCAAAAATCAATATCGGGTTTGCCGACATAGACCGTAGCAGCGGGAAACATGGGTTGACCACCTACAACCAAACCGCCGCTGTGATCGGTATGGATATGAGTAATGAGAACAATATCGATCTCATTGGCTGTATAGCCTGCTGCCTGCAACGACCTGGGTAGCTTGCCGCCTAGTTCCCCAAACAATTCCCCTGAACCTGTGTCTACTAACACCTGCTTGTCTCCAGTATCGATGAGAAATACATTGATCGAGGCTTCAACAGGGTTTTTAAGGAAGCTTTGATACAGGAGGCGATCGATTTCTGCCTGGTTCGTATTGGTCAGGATGGGATGCAGATCCAGTGGCACTGTGCCGTCGCTGAGAGCGGTAATTGTGAAATCGCCTAACTCGAATTGATAGATACCCGGCACTTGAGGTTTTACCGTTTTCTCTGCGGTAATTCCCGGAAAGATAATTGAGGTTGCAATAATCAACACTGCGGTAATAACAGCTATAGCAAACCTAAAAAACATATTCGAGATATCCCAGTGGTAATTGAAAATCGAGGCAAAAGCTTAGTTGGTAAAACTTTACCCAATTGCACCACTCAATATCCGCTAATCAAACGACAAATTAAAGCGATTTTCCACCGGAGAGACTGGAGCATTACAGCCTGGTGATGATGAATACCACGCTTCACGATAAGTTGCAGCTTAACTCAGGGAACTTGCGTGGTCTAAATGGGATGTCTGTTGAAGAATGAGGACAACAAGGTAAATGCCGAGTCAGCACCTTCACCTTGGACTCAACCCATACTGATTCAGGAGAAATTCTATGACACAGTCAACCAACACAGAACGACTTATCTTAGTCACCGGCGCTACAGGCAATCAGGGAAGCGCGATCGCCAGTCATCTTCTGCAACGCGGCAATTTCAAGGTTCGTGCCTTGGTGCGTGACTCTAACAAGCCTGCTGCTCAAGCTCTCCAACAAGCAGGCGCAGAACTCGCAGTCGGAGATCTCAACGATTGCGCTTCCATTGATCGCGCTTTGCAAGGTGCCTACGGTGTTTTTTCGCTACAGATCTTTCAAGATGGAGTAGACACCGAAATCCGTCAGGGCAAAGCGGTTGCAGACGCCGCTGCATCGGCGGGCATCCAGCACTTCGTCTACAGTTCGGTGGGTAGCGCCGAACGCAACACGGGCATTCCGCATTTCGATAGCAAGTTTCAAGTCGAAGAATACATCCGAGCCAGCGAGTTGCCCTACACAATCCTGCGACCCGTTTTCTTCTTTTACAACTACAACATGATGCGCTCGATGGTTGAGACTGGAACGCTCTTTCAGCCATTGAGTCCTGAGACGAAGTTGCAGCAGCTTTCTGAAGAAGATTATGGGGAGATGGTCGCTGATGTATTCGATCGCCCCGCAGACTTCATGCACCGCGAAATTGAACTTGCCAGTGTGGACATGACCATGCCAGAAATCGCTGCTGCGTTCAGCCGTGTTTTAGGAAAAACCGTTCAATACCAACAAATTCCGTTTGAAGCGTTTGAGCAGCAAATTGGAGAGGAATTGACCATCATGTATCGCTGGTTTGAAAGCGTCGGCTACGCAGCAGATTTAGCCCGGTTGAAGCGTGATTTTTCTGCACAGACCGACTTTGAAGCTTATTTGCGTGACCACGGCTGGCAGAACCAGCCAGAAGCGCAGCCAATATCGGGTCAATGATTCTTTGAAACTACTAAACATCAAAGACAACCACTGAATCAGGGTCTTTTTTCCTGAAGAAAACCACGCTTCACCATAAGTTGCAGCTTAACTCAAGGAACTTGCGTGGTCTCAATGGAATGTTTGTTAAAGAATGAGAACAACGAGGTAAAAGCCAATGCGGTGAGGGTGGCTCCCTCATCCCCAGCATACTTTGAAAGTATCACTTTTTAAGGAGATTGAAACAATGATTTTGACTACAGCAGGTACGATTGAAGGCAAAAAGATTGTTGACCACTACGGGATAGTGAGTAGCGAAACTATTTTGGGTGCAAATATTTTCAAAGACTTTCTTGCAGGAATGCGCGACATGGTAGGTGGGCGCTCAGCGAGTTATGAGAAATCTCTTAGAGAAGCTAAAGAGATTGCCCTGAAAGAGCTGACTGATCAAGCAAAAACCTTAGGTGCAAATGCTGTGATTGCGATCGCCTTGGACTACGAAACAATTGATTCTGGCGGTGGAAGCAGTATGTTGATGGTCGCCGTGAGTGGAACGGCTGTACGCTATCAGGAGCTTCAAACCATTTAGAGGCTGACTTTTCAAGGGAAGTCGAGCCCACCAAGTAATAAGGGAGATGAGGGAGATAGAGGAGAAATCACTTCCCCATCTTCCCCAGCCAGAAGATACCGTGAAAAGTTGCGGCTTTAACTCAAGGAACTTGCGTGGGCTACATGGAATGTTTGTCGAAGAATGAGAACAACGAAGTGAATATCGAGTCAGTACCTTCGTTCCTTTGAAACCAACCCATACTGATTAGGAGAAATTTTATGAGCACAATCACAACGCAAGATGGCACACAGATTTACTACAAGGATTGGGGAGCTGGACAACCCGTTGTCTTCAGCCACGGGTGGCCTCTGAATTCTGATAGTTGGGAAGCTCAAATGCTGTTTCTAGCAGACCACGGGTTTCGGGTAATTGCTCATGATCGTCGGGGGCATGGACGCTCAAGCCAACCCTGGAATGGCAACGAGATGGATACCTATGCTGATGACCTCGCGATGCTGATTGAGACGCTAGACCTGAGCGGGGCCACCTTAATTGGTTTCTCTACAGGTGGCGGTGAAGTTGCCCGCTATATTGGTCGCCACGGCACAGCGCGAGTTGCCAAAGCCGCACTGATCTCGGCTGTTCCGCCACTGATGCTGAAGACAGAGAATAATCCTGACGGACTGCCGCTCGATGTGTTCGACGGGCTCCGTGCTGGCTCCCTGGCTGACCGATCTCAACTCTACAAAGATCTCGCTAGTGGCCCTTTCTTCGGCTTCAACCGTCCGAGTGCTAACGTTTCGCAGGGCATGATTGACTGGTTCTGGTTTCAAGGAATGCAGGCGGGACACAAGAACGCTTTCGACAGTATCAAAGCCTTTTCTGAAACCGACTTCACCGAAGACCTTAAAAAGTTCGACGTACCAACGCTGATCATTCATGGTGATGATGACCAGATTGTGCCAATCGGTGCCGCTGCGATCGCCGCCGCCAAACTGGTGAAGCATTCCACCCTGAAGATCTATCCAGATGCACCCCACGGTTTAACGGATACACACAAGGAACAACTCAACAACGACCTTCTATCCTTCCTCAAGGACTGACACCGGACGTTGAGGTGAGACATCTTTTTCAAAGGGATGAACCCCGGTGTAAGCATTGGCAATGATTCGCCGTAAGCATTGAGGACTGTATTCAAAGAAATTCAATTTTAGGAGTAGAACCCATGAAACTAAAGCCTATCAGTCAGCAAGTAGTTGCCATCGTTGGCGCTTCTAGTGGAATTGGCAGAGAGACAGCTCTGCGGTTTGCCAAAAAAGGGGCAAAGGTTGTTGTTGCTGCTCGTGGCGAGTCTGGGTTGGCAACGTTGGTAGATGAGATCAAACAGTTGGGTGGAGACGCGATCGCCGTCATTGCCGATGTCAGCGAATTTGAGCAGGTGAAAGCGATCGCCGATCAGACCATTGCCACTTACGGACGACTCGATACCTGGGTGCATGTCTCTGGAACCAGCGTTGTTGCACCGTTTGACCAAATCACACCGGAAGAATTTAGAAGAGTCATTGATGTCAACCTGAATGGGCAGGCCTATGGCGCAATGGTCGCTCTACCGCACCTCAAAAAAGAGGGAAGTGGCGCACTCATTCACGTTTCCTCATTAGCAGCAAGAGTTCCGTTTCCATTACAAAGTCCCTATGCAGCTTCCAAGCACGGCGTAGCAGGCTTTCTAGATTCCATGAGAATCGAATTGCAGCACCAAAAACAGCCGATCAGCGTCACCAACGTGATGCCTGCCATCACAAATACCCCCATTTTCAACAAAATTCGGACGAAGATGGGAGTCGCGCCTGCTGGATTGCCGCCTTACAACAAACCCAGCACCGTTGCCGATGCCATTTTATATGCCGCTGAGCATCCTACCCGTGACTTTGTTGTTGGTGACATGGGGCGAATCTTAGAGATGCTGCAACGCATTGCTCCGTCGATTATCGATCGCTTATTTCTCCAGGTTGGCTTTACCGCTCAACTGACAGGTGAGCCAAAATCGGCAGATGCACCGGATAACCTATACGCTCCAATCTCTGGCTACGACACCGTAGAGGGCGACTTTGGCAAGTTGAGTGTACCCAGCTTCACGGATTGGCTAGATAGAAACCCGTCGTTTAAGTGGGGCGCGATCACAGTAGTTGCTGCCAGCGGATTGATTGCCATGCTAGGGGGCATTTCAGGCTAAAAACCGTGTTGTTATGGTATCGCAACCGAACATGGCATGACGATCGATTCCAGGCTGATTGACCTTGTAGCGTTGGCGACCTGCGGTTGCGATCGCACACCTCATTCGATGGCAGGTTTCAATCTTCTCTTACTGCCGACTCAATGCCAACAACAGTGGAACAAGCTATGAACGTTAACTCACAAACTGATGTTTTTGATGTCATCATCGTCGGTGGCGGACCAGCCGGTTTGACTGCTGCCCTGATGCTCGGACGAGCCTGCAAACGGGTCTTGGTCTGCGATGCTGGAAAGCCACGCAATCAAGTGGCTCATGCTGCTCATGGTTTCTTTTCTAGAGATGGAATTTCACCTGCAGAACTGCTGCAAATTGGACGAGAGCAATTGCATCCTTATGATGGTGTTAAAATTCAGGTCGGTGAAGTGGTCGATGCTCAGAAATTGGGCGATCGCTTTCAAGTCACCCTGAACGATGGCAACCAGTTTGTTGGTCGCAAACTACTGTTAGCCACGGGGATGAAAGATTCACTTCCGACAATTGATGGATTCACAGAACTCTGGGGTAGCAGTATTTTCCACTGTCCTTACTGCCATGGTTGGGAAGTGCGGAATCAACCTTTAGCAATTTATGGCAAAGGTGAGATAGGACTTGAAATGACATTCATGCTAACCAGTTGGAGCCGCGATTTAGTGCTCTGTTCAGATGGTCCTGCCGAATTAACTCATGAGCAACGACAACAGTTATCGAAGTGGGGAGTTCAGCTGCGCGAAGAAAAAATTGCTCGACTCGAATATCAAGACGACAAATTAACAGGGATCGTCTTTACGAACAATGAAGTGCTGCCCCGCCACGGTATATTGCTGCGCCCTCCATCGTATCAGCACAGCCATCTAGCCACAAAGTTAGGGTGTAAATTTGGCAGCAATGGCATCGTACAAGTAGATGAGAGTAAGCAAACCTCGATTCCTGGACTCTATGCGGTGGGCGATGTGTCTAGCCCTTATTCACAGATCGCCGTAGCAGTCGCGGGTGGGACGCTCGCTGCTGTCTCCATCAATCGCACCTTGACTGAAGAAAATCTGGTTCAGCTTAGGTAAATCAGCGACCAGGAGCTGTAAGTCATGTCAAAATCAGAGACTTTTGCATCAAATCAACAACTTACTAATGCTTGGAGTTACTTCGCCAGTACATGTCCTCAAGGAGAAGTTTTAGAAGCAAATGAATTAGTCATCACTTGGAGCGGTACAGACAATCTCTTTATCAATGCCGTCTTTCTGACTAAACCTTTTCGTGACGAGGCTGAGCTAGAAACAAAGATAAAAGTGGCTTGTGATTATGCTAAAAAGCGTAATCAGCCCTGGTGGATGATAGTTGCTGAAGACTCAATACCAGAGTTCCTCAGTCCTCAACTCGATGAAGTCTTTGCTCGACAGGGGCTTGCTCCCTTACTCAGAATGACTGGTATAGCTACGCAGCAACTGCTTCCGACAACACATCACTCGAAATTAAACTGTGTCAGTGTGAATAACTTGGAGATGAGACGAGCTGTCGCTGACATTAATGCGATTAGTTCTAATCTTCCTCCTGCACCTTTTCGCGAGATTCTAGAACTTGATCAATTTTGGCAAGAGACGGTATTCGGTACAGTGGGTTATGTAGAAAATCAACCCGTGTCAACGGCGATCACGTTTCTGATCAACGATGAAGCTTATTTTCAAACTTATACCTGTTGATATTAGATTCACATGGTCAATCGTATCCCAACAGTTAAACTGTCCACCCGTCGAGTACTAGTGAGCAGTTTTATCTTTGTATGCTTGCTCATTGCAGGATATTTTGGGTTGCGGACTCTGCGCCAAATATTGCTTCCGCTGCCCTTGGATCGTTGCGAAAGTAAACGATTTGAGTCCGCCGACTGGCAAGAGCGTTCACAATCCCACTCTCCCGCTGCTGTACGCGGGTGCATGGTTGATGATCTGCTTAAGCGGCATACATTGGTAGGCAAGAGCCGTTCTGAAGTCATTGCTCTTCTGGGGCAGCCTGACACGACGGATTACTTCCAGGACTGTGATCTAGTCTACTGGCTTGGGCCAGAGCAAGGACTAATGAGCATCGACTCTGAATGGTTGATAATCCGGCTTGACGCTCAAGGTCGGGTGAGCAACCATCAGTTGGTCACTGACTGAGACAGGACTTACGCAGAGACAGACATAAACTAGAGGCATGAGCTTCACCAAACTGGATTACTGCCAGTACTTACTAAGCAGTCCGATTAACTACACGATGACGAACTTGGCTGAC
>NZ_JACJPA010000075.1:0-7212 GCF_014695845.1 Trichocoleus sp. FACHB-591 | reverse complement strand
CAATTGCCAAAGCACCATTCAGTTCGGTCAAGCGAAAGCACCCAAGGCTCCGGAATTGCCATCAGACTCATCAGTGCTTTGGTGATTTCGGCATAGTCCATCTCATAGTGACGTTCAACACCCAACGGTTAACAGTCGAATGATCTACTTCCACCCCTCGTTCTGCCATCATCTCCTCCAAATCTCGATAGCTCAAGGAATAGCGACAATACCACCGCACATTTACCAGGATGGTCTCAGGCAAGAAATGCCGCCACTTGAACAGAGTAGGAGTAGACATCAGAGCAGGAGAAGGCAGGGTTAGGACTATTTACCTTACCACCCACCCGTTTTTGCGACACAACCGTTCCGTCAATCAGTCCACAACAGACCCGGAACGAGGAAGTAGTTGGAAAAGACCGTGAGCCAGCTGCCTGCGCTCACCTCCGGGTTTAAGAGGTGCGGCAGGGTGAATACCACGGCTGCCACGAGCGCCAGAAAAACGCGGTTGCTCCAGATGAGGCTCGCACCCTGCACGATGTATCCGCGAAAGAAAAGCTCCTCGGTAGTGGTTTGGATGGCGGTGAAGATCAGTGCATCGGTACGAAGAGCGCCAACACTGCCAGGTCGGAGTTAAAGGAAAAGGTGTCGGGGTAGAAGAGGTACTGTCCCAGCCCACCGATTAGGCAGAATGGCACGAACTACGCCACGAACCGCTGCCCGACGCGATACCAGCTTATCTTCTCCTGCGCCGTGATCAGCGTCAGGGGAGGGTGGTGGATGAGGGAGACGGTGGCCAGGGTTCCCGCAAGGAAGCACGGAAAACCCGCCATGATCACCAGGAAGCTGCCCACAGAACCGAGCGTGGAGTAATCCGCTTGCCTGAACGCTGCAAACCCCTCCTGTCCGCCGATGGCGATCGCCACGAGTAAGCTGCCAACGGTGCCGACAACCAGCCACGCAAAGAGGATGATTACCAGCCCCAGAAGATACTGCCACCAGCGGTGACTACCTCGCCGAGCAGCCTCCACATAAGTTGCATTTTTCATGAGAATATATCCTGACTTTTGCAGATGATTTACCCTGCGCTACTGGTTTCATCCTTGACCTTGGTTTTGATCACGAAAGCCTTTAATTCGACCATCTTGCCGCCGCGAAAGCACCAGACATCGCAGTACGAGTAATGAGCCGCCTTCCCGTCTTCGTCCTTCAGTGTGATGTCGCCAACTGCCGTGACGAAATCACCTTCAGCGATTAAGTTGACAACTGTAAACTTTGGCGGCTCTATGTATGTCTCTGCCATATATTGGCGAACAGCTTCTTTTCCGTTAAAGGTCTTGTCCCCTACGAACGTCCATTTCGTGTCGTCAGTGCAGAATGACAAGAATCCTTCATAGTTGCCTGCAGCGTTCGCCGCATTTGCCGCTTCTAAAATGGCTTTGTTTTTCTCTGACATCTGAATCTCTCCTCCATTCAAAGCAACAAAGTGGTGTGAGTTGTTATGCTGTTGCCCCTCACTGGTTTACTTCTAGGGACTGGTAAACGGCTTACATTGAATCGCCTTCACATTTCGCAAATAGTCCAACTGTGGCTCGAAGCCAGCCGGACAGAAGACATAAACATTGTCCTGAGATCGGCTAATGACTAAACGGTAGCTGGGTGGAATCCCTCCAGAACTTCCGATCAGTTCGATTCTGGGAATCACTTGTGAACTGACTTGAGCCAGGGATGGAAAATTGAACAGTAGGAGTACGCCGAACAGAATTGTGATTGCGATTGTGGTTGTAGTTGTGATTTTGGTTGAAAGAATCTTTCGGTTCATGAGAAATCTCCTGTGGCTTGTGGTTGTGTAAGGTTCTGTTGTTTCCAGGGAAGCGGCGATCGATAGGGGTTTTCGTGCATATCCAGGACTTCCCAGGTGGTTGGATTGACTCGTCCTGTAACTGGGATTCCGTATCGTCGCTGGAGATCGCGTACCGCAGACGCTGTGACCGCACCAAAGATGCCATCGACGATCGCCCCTCTTGGATTGCCTAACCTCACACCTGCGGCTCCTAAAAAGCCATTGTCTTGAAGAATGCGCTGTAACAATTGCACGTCTCTGCCGCGATCGCCTTGACGCAAGGTAGGTAAGGTTAAATCAGTGTAGGCAGTGGCGATCAGAATGGGGGAGGTTTGTTGTGGAGGAATGCGGTGTGCGATCTGCGCTTCGCAGCAGCGCTTCGCTATCGCGGGATGAGTGAATGAACCTCCGAGTAACCCTGTAGCGATTGTTAGTAATCTGAAAATGGTTTGAAGTTTCATGATTGTCCTCCTGATGGATCAGTTCTAGTTGGCATCAATTTTGTGTCGGAGTTATTACTCCATCTGCTTGCTCCGATCGGTGTAGAGTAGTGTTGTCGCTGATGCAAAACTCACGAAACAATTGCAGTAACACGAATTTCAATCCGCATCGTTGGCAGCCCAAGCGCCGCGACTCCTACCTCTGTCCAAATTGGGGCATGGTTGGGCATGTAATGACGAAATAGCTTGACCATCACCTCATTAACTTCTGGGGGCAACCCACCAACATGGTAAGAATTGACATGGACAACATGCTCCCAGCCCGCCCCGGCAGTTGCCAAGGTTCGCTCTATGTTCCGAAACGCTTGAGCGATCTCGTCCGCGAGCGATTCGGGAATTTGCAGATTGTCATCCCAGCCACCTTGACCGGATATCTCCACGCGATCGCCAATTTTTACCGCTTGCGAGTAATGCAATTTATTCAGCATGTATTCCCCATAACCGGGAGTGACAAAAAACTTGGGCTTATTCATGGTGTTCCTTGTTCTGATTTAGACACTAATGTTCAGGATTCACTCGCCATGTAATCACAATGATTTCTGCAAGTATTAAGACGGCTAATAGCCGAGAAAAGGCTCCTAAAATGGCTTCCATTGTCCAGTTCTGACTCTGAAGCTCCCAGATCGTCACAATAATGTTCACTCCAATCCCCAACCAGGGTAGAATGATCGCTGCATTCCGTCTGCGATAGAAGCGGATCGTCGCCTCCCGCCAAAAAGGGAAGGTACTGAGAATACAAACAAAGTAGGATACTCCTGCACTGATGAACAGGCTAGTTTGAAGACCCGAAGGCAGGTTTGGGTATCCAAGTGCGATCGCGGTCAGGCAAACTCCTAGCGCAAGATACAGGAAGGTAAACCAGGTAAATCGTTTCATTCTTTCTCCAATAGAGTTTACTCTCCGTACCAGACACGCATACATTGAAAGCAATTGGTTGACCATCTCATGAAGAAGCGATCGCGGTTTGATTTGTTGATGGATCGATTCACTGTGAGTCCACGATCAACAATCAAAAATCAACTCACTGTATATCCACCATCGATTACTAAGGGTTGCCCCGTAATATAGCTGGCAGCGTCGGAGCAGAGAAACACAACCGCTTGAGCAATTTCCGTTGCCTGACCGATCCGACCCATTGGAATCAAAGAGCCTAAATCATCCGCTGTGATACCCAGTTGCCCAAAGGCGTGATCGAGCAGTTCAGTTGCAGTGCCTCCAGGATTCACCGCATTAACCCGGATACCTTGCTTGGCATAGTCCAGCGCCGCCGCTCGCGTCAGCCCCATTACTGCATGTTTGCTGGCAACGTAAGGAGAAGTCTTCGGAAACGCAACGAGACCACTCGCTGACGAATTGTTCACGATCACACCAGATCCTTGAGACAACATTTGCTGAATTTCGTACTTCATGCACAAAAACAGCCCCCGAACATTGATTGCCATCAGGTTGTCAAAATCTTCAATTGATTGTTCATGCAGAGGCTTAAAAGAGCCGTTAGTGCCTGCATTATTGAAGGCACAGTCGAGTTGCCCGTAGGTTGCAACCGTCTTTTGCATTAATGCTTTGATGTCTTCCTCATTCGAGGCATCTGAATGAACGTATAAGCATTCGGCACCTGTTTCGCGAATCAGTTTGGCGGTTTTTTCACCTTCTGCGTCGCGTCTACCGGAGAATACTACCTTTGCTCCAGCAACCCCGAAAGCAATCGCCGTTGTTCTACCAATTCCCGATGTGCCCCCGGTGACTAACGCTACTTTACCTTTCAGTATCATTTTGTTTCTCCTGTTTCAATCTTTGTGGGTAAATTCCCCGCCCCGTGGGGCGTAAAATGCCAGGATGAGTGAGTACATCCATAAGCGGCATAACGTTCCCGCACACCGGACGCAGATCACCTTTGCCTGTGACCAACAACCTATATTTGTTCTGGTGCAGAGGGTTTGTTAGCTGGTTTTTGTTGCATCGAACATGGAACTTTATGAGTTCAACGCCTTTTCAATACGACGATCGGGAATGAGCCACAGAACTGTAACCAGAACGTACAATGCACATGCAAGCCAAGAGATTGCAAAAGCAAGTGGAATTGCAACTGCATAAAGCAATACCGATAACTTGCCTTTAAAATTCCGACCAAGAGCGTTTGCAAGTGTGGAATCTTGACCGTGGTGAAAAACCAGTGTGCGGGTCAGAGTGAAGTAGGCGATCGCAGCCAACAATAGAACCACACCATAAAGCGCCACAGGCAACGCAGCAAAGTGATTTTCACCCATCCATGCGGTGACAAAGGGAACTAATGATAACCAGAACAACAAATGTAGGTTTGCCCACAAAGTTGAACCATTCACTTGTCGGACTACCTGAAACAGGTGATGGTGATTGTTCCAGTAGATACCAACATGCACGAAACTCAACACATAGCTGAGAAAGATTGGAATCAATGGACGTAGTGCCGCTAAATCTGACTCATGAGGTATTTTTAACTCCAGCACCATAATGGTGATAATAATAGCAATTACCCCATCACTGAATGCTTCTAACCTACCTTTAACCATTTTTGGGTATGCTCCTTGTCTGCTTACCGCGTTGTATAACTGCCGTTTGCAAAAATTGTTGTCCAGTTATCCACTATCCATTCAGTCTCTCTAAGTGGCAGCAGATCGCCTCAAACTTTGTATCAAGGTCGCTAGTCCATCCGCTTCAGCAATTTGCAATTTGTTAGCCTTACACGGTTGGGGAATGTTCCAGGGCTACTCGATCCCAATGTCCTAAGTTGGCTGCTGACTCATAGGTGCTTTGGAGAAAAGCAAGGAGGTTTGCAATTACACAATCGGAGCAAGTTCAGAATCTATGAATTTTGGAGGTTAAATACTGTCAGAGGTCAGCAACATCATGACATCTGCATGAGCCAATACGACATCGGGGTGGTGTTGAAGCGCCGTATCATACTTCATGGCAAACTCATCGCCCGATTCATCAGGGCTGAGCAGTGTACGAATGTCACTGGCAATCGCTTCAATTACCTCTGATGTAACAGATTCATCGGCATGAAGCAACTCATCGATTTGGATAATCAATTCTGAGAGTCGATGCAACCAGGCAAACTGCTCATGACTAATCACCAGTTGTAGCAATTCACCTCTAGAAACTTGCCCTCGAACTTGCTCATAGGTAAGGCGCTCAGTCTCTAGTAAAAGCTTATGCAGATGCAGTAGTTTGATTCGTAACTCACTCAAGCGTTGATGTTGACTCATCTGATATTGAAGTGTGTTAAGCATAAATCTGTCCCATCCTTCCTTCCTGGTAGTCGTTGATCGCTTGGGTAATTTCAGCTTCAGTGTTCATGACAAATGGACCGTAGCGCACGACTGGTTCGTTAAGGGGCACACCTGCAATCAGCAGAAGATCTAGAGGACGCTGAGCATCAGCAGGGTTGGAGATCACTACATCTTCTCCATCTTGAGAAAAGAGCACCATCTGCCCATCATCACCAGGCGCTGGCTCTGTCCCAAACAACCCAGACCCCTCCAGTACATAGGCAAAGGCGTTGTACTCTTTGGGTACAGACTGGATCATCGTTGCCCTTGGTTGCAGTGTGAAGTGGAGGTAAATTATCGGCGTGCGCGTCTGAATTACCGCTTTTGCCCCTAACGCTTCTCCCGCAATCACCCGCACCGTCACAGACCCATCTTCGGTTTGAGCTACCGGAATGTGAGCCGCTGGAATTTCCTGATAGCGAGGTGGCATCATTTTGTCTCGTTGTGGCAGATTGACCCATAGTTGAATGCCGTGGAGCCGTCCACCAGTTTGGGTAAACCTTGACTCCGGCATCTCGGAGTGCACGACCCCGGCACCTGCTGTCATCCACTGGACATCACCCGGATTTAGTAGCCCGGCATGCCCTGCAGAATCTTTGTGTTCTAACCGTCCATCCAAGACATAGCTGACGGTTTCAAAGCCCCGGTGCGGATGATCGGGTGCACCTTTTGCCTGGCCCGGCTTTAGATTAATCGGACCCAACTCGTCGAGGAGGAGAAACGGGTCAAATTCAGAGAAGCTACTTTTGGGAAAGGGCCGACGTACAAGAAACCCGGCCCCTTCGAGTGTTTCAACACTGTTGATTACTCCGGCAACACTTCGAGACGTTTGAGTGGGGACAGTCATAGAATTGCCTCTTCAGAACTAGACAAATATGTGTATCATTTGAGCCTGACTCAACAGGGTGAATCACAGAGTTTTTTCACAAGCCAGAAATGCAGCAGATCACTGATTATTCCTGCTGAAGAAAGTCCAGCAACAGGGGATTGATCTGATCAGCGTGAGTCCAGTTAATGGCGTGTGGTCCACCAGGAATGACAACCAGTTGACTGTTTTTGATCAGCTTTGGAAGTCTTGCTGCGGTGGACTCCAGTGGCAAAATGCGATCGCTATCTCCATGAATAATCAGAGTCGGCACATCAATGCGGGGCAGATCATCGCGGAAATCGGTGAGCCAGGAGGGTACACAGTCCAAAGTCCCTTTAGCAGAAGCCCCTACTGCCACATTCCAACTGGCTTGAATCGCTTCATTGCTGATGCTAGGGACCAATGCCCAGCGGCTTCACAGTCGTGAAACTCGATGCGCGCTTATGGCCCGCAGCTAGGGCCGACGCGATGAAGTTTCGATGCTCGTCGGAGACTTCTTCTGCGCGATCAGATCTTGATGAAGTTGTGCGCAGCCAATGAACCAAACGGCAAAGACGCAATCGTGCCGCCAGCTTCCAGAGTGCCTAGATCCGCAGGGAAGAAGCCCGTGCCGTCAATGATTTTTCGCACTTGGGTTTTGGCATCGGCGTCGTCACCTGAGTAGAACAGCACCCGCTGTCCACCAGACACTTTAGGCTCCTGCAATAGGTT
>NZ_JACJPA010000074.1:0-34679 GCF_014695845.1 Trichocoleus sp. FACHB-591 | reverse complement strand
ATCAGAGAGCCTTCGCTGTGACCAATTACGGTGATGCTTGAGAAACGAGAATCTGCCTGCAATTGCTGAATCCAAAGTGCAGCATCTTCAACATAGGTATCGAAACGCAAATCAGCTTCTTCAGGTCCTGCGGCTGCGCTTTCTCCAATCCCGCGCTTGTCATATCGGATTGAGGCAATGCCATGATCCGCTAATCCTTCAGCGAGGAGTTTGAGGCTATTATTCTGCCCAGCTAGAGGATTGTTTCCATTGCGATCGGTCGGACCTGAACCCGCAATGATCAGCACCGCTGGCTCTGGCATATTAGACGCTGGAGTAATCTGTGTGCCATGGAGCGTGCCTGTTAACGTTGTAATGTGAACCTCGACAGGGGTTGAGGCTTGTGTCGTGTAACCCATAGATAGCAGTGATAAAGGTAGAGCGATTAGACAGGCAACCAGACTGACAGAACGGCGAGAATTGGAAGACATGGCATGGGATGATCTATGTCGAATCCGTCAGATATTCTAATTTGATGAGACAAGAGAGTCTAACGGCAAAACGCAGCGGCGGCAGATAACCTTTAACTCAGCACCAGCAGCTTTCAACTGTCCGCTGCATTTGAATTGTGTACGCCCAGCATGGGCGTGAACTAATGGGGTGAAAGTCCCCTGGAGGAGGACCAACGTCCAAATGCTCGAAAGTCTCGGAGCCGAGTGACGACAACTCCTAGCTTAAGGCAAGGGTGCTCTCGCGAGGGAGTATCTGGAGGAAGCCAGCGGCAAACCGACGAGTCGACGAACAGAAACGTCATAGAATGCTGAGACCCCTGGGTGAGTTGGCACAACACAACGAAATCCAAGGTTCAAGGGGCACAGTAAATGACGCGGTTGCGGCGGGACAGTTCACGTTCTTATCTGGGGAGGTCTGTCTAACGGCACTTTGAGGGGCTAAGGGAGTTGGACTGAGGGCTATCTGGAAACGGATAGAGCACCCACCGAACCCTACGGCAACCCAAACGGCACAGCCAGTAGCAATGCTGGATGGTGAGTGAGGCAGAAGTCAGCAGAGTCCATAGTAGTTCTCTTGGGGAACGAAGGGACGAACATGAATGAACTAAGGAGGAGCCATGAACCACTCAAACTCATCAATGAACCCGGATGGGGGAGATGATGTTTGGCGTGCTGACAGAGAGCTAGCCTTAGACAACCTGATGGTGCGAATCTTAGAGCGCGACAATGTCAAACGAGCCTGGGAACGAGTGAAGTCGAACAAAGGTGCACCCAGCAGTGACGGGATGAGCTTAGAAGACTTTCCGGCCTATGCGCGGGAGCATTGGAATGAGATTCGCCAATCCCTGATAGATGGCAGCTACCAACCTCGCCCGGTGCGACGGGTGGTCATTCCCAAGCCACGCGGCAAGGGAGAGCGAAAGTTGGGTGTGCCTTGTGTCATCGACCGGGTGATCCAACAAGCCATCTTACAAGTGCTGTCTCCCATCTTTGAGTCAGAGTTTTCTGAGTCCAGTTATGGGAGCCGCCCCAAACGCTCTGCTCATGGCGCAATTCGGCAGGTAAAGACGATTGTCAAGATGGGATATCGGTACGCGGTTGACCTAGACCTAGAGAAATTCTTTGATACGGTCAATCACGATGTGCTGATGTCCCGGATTGCCCGCAAAGTGACTGACAAGTTACTTTTGAGTCTCATCGGTCGTTACCTGAGAGCAGGGGTGCTGGTGGGTGGCACGATTGAGGCCACGGACTGGGGGACACCGCAAGGGTCGCCCTTGTCTCCGTTATTGTCCAACATCCTATTGGATGACCTCGACAAGGAGCTAGAAGCCAGAGGACATCGCTTTGTCCGCTACATGGATGACTTGGTAATCCTGGTCAAAAGTAGACGTGCAGGGCGACGAGTGATGGCCAAAACGAGTCGTTACCTGACCCAAAAGCTGAAGCTCAAGGTCAATCGCGAGAAAAGTCGGGTGGTCAAGGTCGAAGACCTCGAATACCTAGGTTTCACCTTCCGGGGGATTCGGATCTTTGCATCTGAGCCAGCCATGGGGGACTTCAAGCACCGATTGCGGGGACTGACCTCACGCAGTTGGGGAGTTTCAATGGCAGAACGGATTGAGCGATTGAACCGATACTTGCGAGGCTGGATGAACTACTTTGGCATCTCCCAACATTACTCGCCCATCGAAGAGCTAGACGGTTGGTTAAGGCGGCGGATGCGGATGTGTTATTGGAAGCAATGGCGCAGACCCAGAACCCGCATCACCAACCTGCTCAAGCTGGGAACGAGTAGACGGCATGCGTTCTCGACAGGGCTTAGCCGCAAAGGCTACTGGCGCTTGTCAAAGACGCTGGCGACGCAAACGGGAATGACCAATGAATGGCTGGAGCAGCAGGGATTGCTATCCATTCGTCATCTTTGGATGAAAGTTCAGGGATACGCCTAGACTATCAGCATTGTCTGCGCGTCTTCATGAACCGCCCTGTGCGGACCCGCATGCAGGGTGGTGTGGGAGGGGAAGGTTAAACGCCTTCCTCGACCCGATTATCTTGATTTCGCCTCGGATCGCCCTTAGCCACTGCTCCTCAATTGATCTAGCGTGGAAGGGGTGATTCAGGTGTAAGGCATGTTTAACGAGTGAGAGGTTCAGCTTGCAGGTCTTTAGCTTTCGCTTGCTGTTTTTCGAGTTGGCGTTGCTGCCGCTCACGATCTGCGATGGTTTCTGGAACTAGCTTTTCTAGTGCCCGTGCAATGATTGGTAAAAAACCGATGACGACAACAACGCCAATGCCATTAAATAGCATTTGAGCATTCGCAACTTGCCGTCCAACATCATCACCAGAAATTGCTTGAGTTAGTTGAGCCAACTGTGGAGCTAAAAAGATTCCTAGAACGGCACTACTAAGGTTAAAGAAGAGGTGGAATAAACCCGTTCGCAACGCAGCGCTACCCCGTCCGATCGTAGCAACCAGAGTATCAGCACAGGTTCCAACTTCTGCACCCAGCATAATTGCAATGCCAGCGGGCAAAGCAATCAAACCGGAGCCTGCTAGCGTCACTACGATTGCTACGGTGGCTGAAGAAGATTGAATAATCACCGTAAAAATAGCTCCTAGCAAAGCTCCTAAAACAGGATTACGACCCAGACTCTCCATCAAGTTTAAGAACGGTTCGTAATCTCGAAACGGCTCCATTGCTGAGTCAATCGCTTCAAGTCCATAAAACATCAATCCAAACCCAAGCAAAACGATGCCAAGAGACTTAATACGAGCCGTTTTGCCTAAGAAGAATACCAATAGTCCGCTAAACATCAAAATAGGAACATACAGTTCGATATTGAGAGAAATAATTTGTGCTCCGACCGCTGTACCAATATTGGAACCCAACACAACCCCAAGGGATTGTACAAACGTAAGAATGCTGGCGCTTACCATCGCAATCACCAGAATGATCGTGACGGATGATGATTCCAAGAATGTTGTGGCGACAATTCCGGTTGCAACCCCTGCAAAGCGGTTTGTAGTGAATTTGCTGAGGAGGCGTTTCATCCGTTCTTCCCCCACGTCTTCTAGTCCCTCAGCTAAGCGCGTAACGCCATAAATAAACAACACTAGACCCGCGATCGCGCCCATTGCCATCTTGAAGAAATCGATCGCTTCTTCCTCACCTTCCCCTTGTTCCTCCGGGCTTAAAGGAAGCTTAGGTTGTTGAGAATCGCTAAACTCAGGCTCCTTGCTTTCAGGTTGATTTGTCTGAGCATTGACGCTAGATGTGATAGCAGGTGAGCCTAAAAATGAAACTTGAGTAGGAAACGCAGGTGGAAAGATAAGTAATGTTGTAACTAAAAGTACAAGACTTAAATAGCTGAACAGTTTTCGATTCAATTTCTTTAAGATAAACATGTTTGTCTCTCAATTAATCTTGTAAACGTGCGCGCGAAACTGCTTCCAGTAGTGCGATGCAAGCACACTTAGGATAGGTTGATAGTCTTGTTCTGCTCTCTTCTAAAAGACGTAAATCAATTATTTTTATAAGAAAAATTACATTTTTACCTTATATTTAAGAGATTTAACTTTTTCTAAAACTAAACTTAATTAATAATTAACTAATAATTCATTTACTTAGAAGTAAAAGAAAAACTAAATTAGCTCTTAATCCTTCTTTTGTTACTTTGATAAGAGTAAAGTAATCAGCTGCAATCAAGCTACTTTCAGTGCTAGTACGTTTGGTCCTTTCAACCCTGGCCTTGGCAACAGGCGAAAGGTATCCATCCAATTCATTAACTGCTCCAACCCATAGATCAGTTCAGGGATAGGAAAAACTTGTAACCAAGGCTCTAACCACCCCCAACAGCAATGTGGTTGCCGTAGGAGTCGCAGATTGTTCAAAGCACTCTTCCAGGTCATTCCCAACTCCCAAAAGGGATGCTGGTTAAACGGCAACAGAGGAGATGAAGAAACGGTGGCATTCTCACCTTTGAGTTGTGGGGAATGCTGAAAGGCATCAGCATGCCGACTAACTAGCAGGTAAGCGCTAAAAACGAGCTCCCACCAGCGTTCGATACTGCTGTACTCCGTCAAACGATAATCATGCCATCCCAGCTCATTCTTGACCTGCTTAAATCCATACTCAATCCATGTTCTCAGCGTGTATTGGCGACCTACACTCAGAAGGACATCCCCGGCTAAGTTAGTCATGATAAACCAACTGTCTGCCCTGTCTGGGTTGTCAGTGCTGCCTTTCGTGATTTGGTAGTAGCGGATAGGTCGCCGCTGGCCAAAGATGATTTCGCGGATATAACGACGTTGCGTGGGATGTTCGGCTAGAGGCTGGTCATAGGCGTGCCAACGGTTATAGCGTACCCGTTGTCCCTTCGGCATCAGCACCCCATGATTGGAGCGAATCGCCACAATGTAAGGAAGCTGGAACTGACGCAAGATGCCGATGACATCTCCACTCTCGCCATACAGGCTGTCGGCTAACTACTTACCAAGGTTTAGGTTGTTTCAAAGATAGATTCCTACGAGAGAATCAAGGTTTTAGAACATAGCTTTTGAGCGATATAGTTCAAACTCAGTCCAGTCAGAATTGGTAACACTGTTTTACACGTATCTCGCTCGACCCCAATTAGGACTCAAAAGCAGTTGGACCTGTCACAATCAAAATAGTGTCAAGTGTTTTTTGAGTCTCCTTCTTGGCCCATATTAAGCAATATTCCAGCCTGAAGCACTGAAAGTACTAAAGTTGCTATCAGCAAACTGATAGAGATTGGAAGGGTAAAAGTCTGATCCCCACGCCACAAATGGTACGAGTGAAAAAAAGCTGCAAATAATCCTCCTACCACTAGTACCCAGGAGTAGATAGTACCTGAAGCAGAGTTGCGAATGACTGCACCGAAGCCCCAAAGAATAACTAGTACGATGGGGATATTTAACAATACAAATAGCTGAATACCACCAGGCAGTGCAAATAGATTCCATTCATGCCAATATGCTGCTTCAATTTGATGACAGAGCAGCACGGTTGCATTAGCCAAATAGATGTTTTTATAAAGCATTATTACTGTTTTCAGTACAGGCCAAAAGCTTGAATAGTGAAGTTTAACGGTTCAAATCAGTTCAAGCCAAGGTTTTAACCCCCAGGAGATTACAAAATTGTTCCAGGCGTTTGAATCCGCTCGCGATCGAGCTCTCTTCGGTATCTGTCTTTACATAGGGTGCCGCATCAGTGAGACTTGTTCAATGCTGGCGACGGATGCTTATGACGCAGCAGGCGTCAGGGTAAAGATTAGCCTGCGTAAGGCCAATACAAAGGGAAAACAGGAACGCGGCAATTTCCGGTCAACTGCGTTCTCAAGAGTTACGTGGAAACGTATCAAACGAGCGCAGGCAAGCAGTATCTCTTTCCCAGATGGCACGAGCAGGGGAATGTCAATCCTACAGGTGTTTCTGCTTGAAAAAGCCATACCATTTGTCAGAGAAAGTAATTATCTAACACTGCGCCTATGGTTTACTGATATAAAAATTGTTGTAAGTCAACCGATGAAATTCCGCGGGAGACGTGCGATCGCCTGGGGCTGGTGAGAATTAGTAGCCTCAGTTTCAGACAAACTGCTTTGATGACCTAAATGAACAGCGCGAGGGCACGACTACAGCGGTATTTTGAGGTTTCGGAAGTACAACTGGAGGGGCGATCGCAGCTTTGAGCTTTATACAGTAGCTAAGAAAAAGCAATCGCGGGAAGGTTTTTGCCTTGCTCTGGCGGAACGCTTGCATCTTGCCCTATTAATTGTTTTTTCTTAGAGAGGATTTAAATGAGTTCAGGTTTCAGCCATAACAGGGCATCCACTGAAACTATCTGTCGCTGACAATCTACGTCTGTCACCGCCCACTGAAACGGCTCTCCTCGCTTTTGCAATTCAGCCTGAATCACTGCTTCCAACACTAAAACCGAATCTTGTAGAGCTACTTCTATTGTAATTAAGTACGCTGACATACCTTGTCATTCCAACGCTTGCTCGCTGCTACATTGTAGGGGTAGCCTTCTGACTCCAGAAGCAACTAAAGAAAGATTTCACTTGTTCTCAGCCGACTACTAATCCTAGCCTCCAACTCCTTCATTTCCTAGTTTGAGCCAACGAACTGATTCGACCTCAACGATTCTTATGTCCTCATCTAGAGATTTTTCCCTTGGACCATCCGCTCGACAGGCCAGGGTTTTACTGGTTGAAGATGAGGCAGTGATCCGCGATACAGTAGCTCTTGCCTTGCAAGCAGAAGGATTTCAAGTTGTAGCCGTCGAGGATGGTCAGCAAGCTCTGGAACAGGTGCAGGGCTCTACATCTGCACAAGGAAATGGCGATGAAGCATTTGACCTCATTGTTCTGGACCTTCTGCTCCCGTTTATCAATGGATTGGATGTATGTCGCTTCATTCGTCAGCAGAGCAATACAACTCCAATTCTGATCCTCAGCGCCAAAATGGCAGAGGCTGATATTGTCGTGGGACTAGAAGTAGGAGCGGATGACTACTTGACGAAGCCTTTTAGCCTGAAGGAGTTCATTGCCCGATGTCGAGTGTTGCTGCGGAATTATCAAGGTTTTAACCCTCAGCTAAAAGAAGAAATCTTGAGCTTCCAAGACCTAGCTCTCAACAAGCAGCAGTGTCAAGTCACGCTACGCGGCGAAGCAGTCACGCTCTCTCCGAAAGAGTTTAGTCTTTTAGAGGTGTTCATGCAGCAGCCAGGTCGAGTGCGATCGCGCGAGGATTTGATTGAGAAGGTGTGGGGTCTAGACTTTATGGGGGATTCTAAAACTGTCGATGTTCACATTCGGTGGCTGAGAGAGAAAATAGAGGCTGACCCTAGCAATCCTCAGTACCTTATTACAGTGCGAGGGTTTGGCTATCGATTAGGTTAGTTGGTAACGCCACAAGGTAGTCAGCAGCTTCTTCAAGGGCTGCTTTTTACACCTCCTCGGATGCCATCTGCATTGCAAACGAAGCAACCCACCTGTATTTTATTTTCTCACGTAGAGAATAGAGTAGTTAAGAGCCTATAAGCTGGCTAGCGATTGCACTATTCATAGCGAAACGTGGAAGATGACCTAGAGGAGCTACTCGCTCAACAAGCTCAAACGATCGCCAAGCTCAAGAAAATATCGGGTCAGATTCGTAGTCTCCTGAGCCTATTTCAAGACCTGAAGCAAGAACAGGAATTGCAACACCCTCTTTGCGGATGTTGCGGCGAGAAGTAAGACAAGTAGCCCCAGCAAGTAGAAGCTAATTCACGAGTCATCACTGACACCTAGACGGGGATTGCGATCGCCTGTTTTCGGCTGACTAAGGCTAGACCTCACTCTCATAGGCGTTGCTAACGCAGATTTACAGAAAATTGCTCGTGCGCTTTTAGTGCTGATGATCGGGTTTACATTAACCTTTTACTTTGTCTGTCTTTACTCCTCTAATCCCAGGCTGAACCGTTTTAGGGTCAACTGCTTCCACTGGAAAACTCTTTCGGTAAATGCCTCGTGGGTCGTAAAAGCAATCATGAGGTCTCAGAGTAAAGAGACGCCGTGTATAGACACCGGGCTCAAGTTTAATTGCTGGCTTCAAGACAGAGTAGCCTACCACTGTTTGCCCATAAATCTTTGGTGGAGGACAGTAGGGCTCGGCTGTAGACCAGGTCTCTTCTCGGATATAGTCTATGTTGCTGATGTCTTGCAGCCAGACAATTTCGGATTCAGCCTTAATCCCTACCCCACGCATAGTTTGCCTACTCAATCCCCAACTGAGTTTTATCTTAAGTTCTCAAGGGCACGCGAAGGATTCGTCAATCATATCTAGCGTTGATGCAAAGGGACACTAAGGAATTTGTACCGATTTGATGCAGGGCCGTTAGGTGGAGTCTGATACAAGGTAAAGTAAAATCAAGTTTCAAAAGGTAAGCGATCGCCCTGCTAGGTAGAAGTAGGAGCGCTCGCTTTTTATAGAACCCGACCCTGGCGGTTTTGAAGGTCTGCAACGATTTGTGTAAAAAGGCCATTTTCCTATAAGAGGGATAGCGACAGGATACGATACTGTTGGCGAATCGACCAGAGAAAAATCCATAGCGTCAAGTTTTATCCGATGACTGGTGCTAGTTTTACAAAATGAGATTGCCGTGTCCGAGCAAGAGGAATACCTTCTAACCAAGCGATGACTCGTACTAAATTAGTCGCAGCCGCTGTAGCAAGATGCTGAAAATGGGCTTTACTGAATCCAATGTAACGGCATTGCCGCAAACCCAATGAACGAACTCCTTGAGAGATCGTCCCCTCAATCCCTGCTCGAATGGCATATTGTTGCTTGAACTCCTCGGTTGTTTGCCGCACACGGGCTGCTTCTAAAGCTTGGTATTCTTCTTGAACCTTGATGGTTAAGGTTCTCGGTTGTCCCTTGGCACGGGTGCATTGGGAGCGCAAAGGACACTTGAGACAAACCGAACGCTTAAACTCAATGTGGATAATGGGTTTGCCATAATAGTCCTTTCCAGGTGTCCATAAATGGCTGAGCTTGTGATTAGGACAGCGAACCACTTTCCGTTTCCAATCAATCTCAAAGTGGGATAAGTCAAAACCATCTTTTGCTTTGGCTTGCCATCCACTAGTCAGTGCAACCGGGCTTAATAAATCAATGTCAAAGTTTTGTTGGCTATCTACCAATAAATGTGCAGATGTATACCCTTGATCAACGATATGCTGCTGAGGCGTGAGTTCTTTGTCTTTTAGAGCTTGATGAATTCGTGAGCAACAGTATTGAGAGCATACCTGAGTGTTTCTCCAATCAATTCTAAACGGGTAAGATCTCGAACTCTTGCAATGACATGTGTCGAGTCTGTCCGTTGTCGTCCATGCGCTTTCAGCAATCCCTTTTGTTGAAGTTGCTGCAACATGATCTCCAGTAGTTGCTGCTCTGTACCACTATTTCGGAGTCGATCTCGAAACTCACTCAGTACTGAAAAGTTAAATCCGATGTCGGTTAGCTCTAAGGACAGCGCATATTTCCAGTCAACTCGAGCGCGAACAGCGTCGGCTGCTTGACGGTCTGATAAGTTCTCAGCAAACTGCATGATGGTAATCAACGCAAGTCGCCACGGAGTCTCGGCAGCATGCCCACAGTTAGGATATAGCAGAGCAAAATCTTGATCGCTAAAAAAGACTCCTAGTTCATCTCGCATCCGCATATAGCGGTTACCTTTGGGAAAGGCAGCACGAGCTACACGAGCAGTTTCTTCAGGGATAGGAGGAACGGCTTGAGGTTGAAGCGACATGGATAGACCCTCCTCAGGAAATGGTCTTCCTAAGATTTTCTCTCCCAAGCTTAGGAGCGACCCAGTCTACCCAGTATTTCTTAAAAATAAGATTCTAGTGATTGATTTTTCTCTGGTCGATTCGCCAACAGTATCGTATCCTGTCGCTATCCCCTAATAGCTTCTCTAGTTCAATTCCTTGTCCTAAAAGTATTGCTGTGGCACAGAAGTAACCCCCGCAGTCTCCTCCTTAGTCAAGATTGCTCATCTGAGGGGGATCAGCAAGGATGAATAGCAAGTCGTGGAGTTGCCTGTTCCGGATTGGGTTGGTTCGTGTCAAACGAGTTTAGTTGGTCGATGGAGCGTAAAGAACTTTTGTTTCGGGCCGAACTGATTCATCGAGCCATACCTGAGGGCCGGGCCGCACAAGTGGCTAAGCTTCTGGCTGCTGATACACCAGATGAGTTATTGACGGCTGAAGAGCAGCAACTTGTGGATGAAGTTTGTCGATTGTGGTTGAAGCGACGCAGTCAAGGTCGCTTAATCGGGCTATCCTCAGTTTTGTAAAATTTCAAGCTTTAGCAGGTCTGTAAGATGCCTAAACTAGCGAGTTCTTACTTTGTCTATTGCCGCCTTCTTAGCGATCGCCAGTATGTCACTGCTCCTAGGACGGCCCCTAAGAATGGGACAGCCCCAACGGCTAAAACGGCCCAGCCAGCTACGGAAGATGAAACGGGATAACTGCAACTCGCAGGTTCCTGGTTGCAAAAAACTGCGACGCTAGCTACCAAGACTAGCGGTAAGAGGGTAACAAGCCAACCCCCTAGCGTACAAGAAAGAATCAAATTTGCTTCATCATCGTTCCTAGAGTTTCCCAAGCGGTAGACCACAAAACCGAGCAAGAGGGCAAAATATAGCCCTGTCAATGCTCCAAGGACTGCCGTCAAGGTCAGGTAAGCCAACCCCAATTTGGAAAGTGCTCCCAATAAAGCAATCAGTTTGAAGCTTAGCCACTCGCTATAGATAAGTCTATGCATACTTCAACAGCAAGTATTGAATATCATGCATTTAAGCGCGAGTTCAGTGTTCTCACTCACTTCCCAGCTTCTTAGTTTTGTCAGTCAAGCAGGGTGATCATGCCTGCTTAGAACTCTTATCTCTTTGAGCCTAACCTTCCAAGTCGCAAGAACAATGTTCATACCCCTTGCAGCGGCAGCAAAATGACAAACTTTGTGCCCTGTCCCACTTCTGAAATCACCTTGATTTCTCCTCGATGCTTTTCAATAATTTGATAGCAAATAGAGAGCCCTAGCCCTGTGCCTTTACCAATCGATTTTGTTGTGAAAAAGGGATCAAAAAGCTTCGCTTGAACGTTAGGTGAAATGCCTGGACCGTTATCACAAACCTGAATGGAAACGTGATGCTGATCTACTTGCTCCGTGCGAATGGTGATGCTAGGGACTGAAGGCTGGGCATGGAGAACTGAGGCTTGAGCGTTGTCCATACTGCATGCTGTATCGGTCACCTGGTATTCTTCTAGGGCGTCGATCGCGTTTGCAATCAAATTCATGAATACTTGGTTAAGCTGGGCTGGATAGCATTCTACCAATGGCAAAGTCCCATACTCCCTAATCAGGCGAATGCCTTGCTTCAGACGATTATCGAGGATGAGCAGTGTATTTTCGATGCCTTCGTGAATATCAACAGGTTTCATTTCGGCTTCGTCCAGCCGAGAAAAATTGCGTAATGACAATACAATTTGCCGAATGCGTTCCGTCCCCATTTTCATAGAGGCAAAGAGCTTAGGCAGATCCTCCTCAATAAAATCTAAGTCGATCGCCTCAACGTAGGTTTGCACAGCCGCCGTTTGATGTGAGTTTTGTTGCCGATAGAGTTGAATCAACCCCAACAAATTCTGGGAGTATTCATCAGCGTGTTTGAGATTTCCGTGAATGAAACTGACGGGATTGTTGACTTCATGGGCAATACCAGCCACTAGCTGACCCAAACTAGACATTTTCTCACTTTGAATCAATTGTGATTGAGTTTGTCTAAGTTCTTGCAGGGCTTCAGTTAAATCTTGCGTACGCTCCTCAACCCGCTTTTCCATTGTCTGACGAGCTTGCTCTAAGGCACTGGTGTATTCTCCAACCCACTGCACTAATTGATTCAATGACGTTGCCAGTGACCCTACTTCATCCTGGGTGCTAATTGGGCTTTGCAACTTAAAGTTGGACTCTTGAACCACTGCTTTAGCAAACTCGGTCACTGATTGAAGCGGTCGGGCGATCGCGCGTGAAGTAGTGACCGCTAGCCTTACTGCCATGATCACAGAGAGCAGCATACTGCCTACAACAATTTGCATCCGCAGTGCTTCAGCTTGTGCCACCTGAGCGATCGCTTGCTCATGTTGCGCTTTGGCATCAGCTTTAAGCCGAGTCAAGCTCTCGGTCAAGCGGTCTAGTTCAATGTTGGTTTTGCTGGAGGACGGGCTTCTTAGCGACGCTAGAAGCTGTTGTTGTGCGGCGGCTATTTCTGTTGCCGTTAAATCTGTAGGCTGCAACTGCTGCCACAGAACTTCTGTCAGTTGCCGATAAGCCTCAATGTGAACGGTATAGCTTTTTGCTAAGTCCTTTGATGCTTGGGCATCAATCGCTAATGCAGCAGCATGTTGGTCGGTGAAAGACTCAAATTCGACGAGCAGGGCTTTCACCTGATTCATTGAACCCAGAAACTTAGTTCTTTCATAGTCAAACCAGACCGATTCTCCCAACACCCCCATCAGCCGTTGCGGATGAATCCTAATCAGATTAACCGTGTTCTCTAGCTCACTCAAAAGGTGTTGCTGCTGGCTTGTCAGCGCTTGTTCTTGCTGAGCTTTTTCCTGATAGTAATTTCCGCTCACCAACCCAATGGTTGTGCCCAAGATAGCTATCCCAATTGACAAAGCATAGCCAGCACTGATTTTGTGTGCAACGCTCCAATGCTGGCTCAGCCGTTTGAGCAAAGGCGTTTGTTGAGTGTACTCAATGGAGGAAAGTACAGAAGGGCTGTCCGTTCTTTTTACAAAACGTTGGATTGCTTGAAATAGCATAAAAAGCTAGCCTTATAGCTGGTTGCAGGCAGCGGAGTTGGCATTTAAGCAAGATGGTAAAAAGTGGTCTCGATCAAGAAACAGAGTTGCCCTGTCCAATGGCTTTATAAACATCACGAATCATGTTGTAGTCGGTGTCATTCACCTGCACCATCTTGGCCCCCTCAAACTTGTTGCCATCCGCAGGGGCGATCGCCTTCAATATCCGGTCCTGGTTTTGCAACAGTCGCTGCTGAATTTGCTCCACAAAAGCTGGATCGAGCTGGCTGCTTGCCACAAATGGATCAGCCGGTAAGGTAGGCCCCTTAGCCAGAATCGGAAAGTCTTTTTCAGACAGTCCGTTAGACTCGAGAAACTTGTCATAGCGGCTGACCGAGCCACCCCAAGCAGCAACGGTGCCGTTCTGAAGCGCAGGTAATCCTTGCTTGCCCAAGAACTGAATTTTGAGGTCTGTTTTGGGATCTAAGCCGGCATCAATCAGTAGTTTGGTTGGTCCTAAGTGACCACTGGTTGAACCAACGTCCCACAGGGCGATCGTCTGATCACCTTTTAACTCTGCAACCGACTGAATCCCGCTGCCTACTTGTGTTGCAATGACACAGTAATATTTCTGACGCTCGATCGCGACGATCGGAATGGCCTTTGTTCTGGCACGCATCACAACATATTCTGATGGACCCGTAAACACCAAATCAACCTGATTAAGCTGAAGTGCAGAAGCAGCAGCAATGTAGCTTTCTACAGGAAAAAATTCAATTTTCTTCTCTAAGATTTCCTCTAGGAGAGTCTGCAAGGCTCCATAGTCTTTCTGCAAATCCTCAAGTCCTTTCACATCTGATACTGCAAAGCGCAGTTTCTCCGGTTGGCTGATCGTTTTTAACGTAGAAGCTTGCTTCGTTGAGGTGCGCGTGGCGGTCGTACAACCAGCAACAGCTAATAAGCCAGTGCAGAGAAAATGACGACGTTTCATAGTTTTGGCTGCTGCAATACACCATAAAAGTGCCCAAACTTTGCGTTTGATTAGCAACGGGACGGCTGAAAGAAGTGGAAACGAAACTGGCGTAAGTTCATCCATCAGCACTCAAACCTCATCAGCCGAGACGTTTCTAAACGCAGATAATGACGCTCTAGAAACGTCTCGGCTGATGAGATTATTCCCCTCGTCGCTGGAAGTAATCAACGGTATCCTTTCGCTACCTTTACACCAGAAACAGTCAAAAGTCAGACAGTTTGAGCCATTAAGTATCTAGTTGAGCCAACGGCTGAAAGCTTTTATTTATAAGCTTTCTAGCCTTAGTGACCGAAATTTCTTCATTACTATACCAAGGCGAAGCTGGAAGGGAGGGCGATTGATTGCGAAACTTTTGTTAGTTACGGCTGAAACAATGTATGAGGCCAGTTAATGGCACAATCTCAGGTCAAGGCACCTGAAAGTGGCGCTGTTCCTGCTGATGGAAGGTGCTGCCCATCCTGAGAGTTATGGGCTGTGTGCATGGAGTCATTAATAATGGTGAGGAGCCATTGTTTTTATTTCAGTTGTGTCCCCAAGCGACGCCGGATATCATCTGGTTTCATTAAGTGAAAAGCCTGATCAAAATACTGCAATCGCTTGGGACTGTTGAGAGTTAGCGCTCACAGTTTCAGACGCACGGCTTTAACTCAGATGAGTAGCGCGGGATACCGCTGCGGGTGATTAAGAGATATCCTGGCATCGAAGCTTGCAGGCAGTTCAACGTTATCTAGAGGTGTCAGAGCTGCAATTTGAGGGGCGATCGCTAGTGGATCCGTTCCTACTCGCTGAGCGCTACTTGCCTTGTTGCTCGTTGCAACAACCACAAAAGGGGTGATGTAACTCATTTTCTTGCTTAAGGGCTTGAAATCGGCTCACAAGACCGCGAATCTGACCCAGCAAGTCCTTGAGTCTTGCGATTGTTTCAGCTTGTTGCGCTAATAGCTTCTCTATTTCATCTTCCACTTTTACCGTCCAACGAGTTTGGTTGTTAGCAAGCTTAAAGATGTTCGGCTAGTCTATTCTCTGTCTAAATAAAGAGAATATGGTAAGTTTATTCGTTTTCGATGCCTGTTCGGTGTTGAGGCTGACATCGCGACTTCAACAATTAACCAAGTCGATTGCCAAACCCTCGGACTGTGAGGATGTATTGAGAGCTGCTAGGGTCAGTCTCTATTTTTTCTCTCAACCAACGAATATGGACATCCACGGTTTTGGAATCTCCCATGAAGTCCAACCCCCAAACCTGCTCCAGTAAATCCTCGCGCGATCGGACTTGACCTGGATGCTTCATAAATATCTCCAAAAGCCCAAACTTTTTCGGGGAGACTGTGACTTCTTTCCCTCATAGTGTGACCCGACACTGCTGACGGTCTAGAGCTAGGTCTTGAAATCTCAGGACTTGTTCTTTGGGTTTAACGACAAAACCCTGATAATTACGCAGCAAAACTCGACACCGGGCAATGAGTTCCCTGAGACTAAAGGGCTTGGTCAAATAATCGTCAGCCCCCACTTCTAATCCCACGACAATATCAGCTTCTGCCGTTCTCGCACTGAGGATGAGAATTGGCGTCGAATGGCTCTGCTGGCGAATGAAACGACACACATCCAATCCACTAATGAACGGTAGCATGAGGTCCAGAATAATGAGATCGAATGGTTCGTCTCCTTCCCGTCGTTTAGGTGTAGCGTACTTTGCTTCTGGAGCCAGAGGGCTAACCATACAATAATGGCAATGAGCACTAACTGGGAGGGCAGAGTATGACTAGCTGCTTAATCACCATAGAAGTGGTTTTACAGGATTCAGCTTTAGAACTGGAACGAGTGATTGAGGCTGAATTGCAAAAGCAGGGAGAGCCGATTCACTGGGCTGTGACGGAAGTAGACTGCCAACGACAAAGAGTTTTAGTCGGTGCCCTCTTATGGCTGAAGCCGGAACTCAGTTAAATCGTTTGTTTTTTCATCGTGCAACCATCTATTGCTGGTTGGTTCTGCAAGCTGGGGAGCTATTACGTGCCGTGCGACAACCAAGTTCTGGAAGGTAAGCGATCGCCCTACTAGTAGTTTTACTTCCTTTGAGTTAAAGAGCTGTTCCAGTATCTTCCCAAATCCGCAAGCAATGGTTTACCTGGAATGCAACAGCTGTTTAACTCAGCGTCACAGAAGGTGAAAACCACGCTCCGTGGAAGCAAGCCTAGTAGCAGCGAATGACAATAAACTGACATCATCAATCGCGTAAACAGTGATCTAAGAGCGATCGCGCTAACCGAGAAACGGGATGCACTACAAGTTTGATGCAGAATTACAAACGCAGCTAATCTAAAGCGATTTCAAGAATTGCGTTGTTTAGAGTGACAAAGTTGTGCTTGAAAGAGAATCGCTGCTCTGAACTGACTCCCCTCCTTCTACAATGGCCAGTAACTCCAGTGCCCTCTTAACCTCAGCTTTCTTGGATTTCTCAGAAGTGTCAGTCTCGCTAGAAGACAAAGATTCTTCAACTATCCTGGCTGCTTTTTCGGCGGCCTGAAACAAAGCTAGTTTATAAGCTTCTTTTGCTTCGCCGCTTGTGGGTCCTTGAGCTGACATATCGTGACCTAACGTAAGTAAGTTGAGCCTGCCCTACCATCGTAAGTCTAAGCGCTCGTTTTGAGGGAGGCACAGCATTAAAGCTGACCTTCATCCCTTTTTAAGGGGCTTCTAATTTTTGTTAATTGTAAGAAAATTTTTTAGTAAAACAATAGCATATTGATCTATTTCTGGGTATATAAATTTACTTATTTTTTGAGCAATACACTTAGTATTTATCTGCTCAAATCATATGTTTTTAGAGAATAATGACAAATCTTTTAACGTATTTGAAAGGCTCAGTGCATTACTTATTTCTAGCTAGGAAATAGTCTTGAAGATATTTGTATAAAAAGCAATACGTCTACATTTTGATGGATTTCAGCTCGTCATTGCAGATTCGAACTGATTGTTCCTCCATTGATATAGATTTAGAAACATTGCGCTAGTTCTAGCCTTAATTCATCACTACTTAAATCGCGCTTAAAAGCTTCTTAATTTCTGAGTGTCAATTTTTGCATGGGGCTTATTTCTCAGGGTAGGCACCTATCAAATCAAAGTTGCGATTGGAATTCCTCTAACTCTAAGTAAAAAATCATTTTTATTTTTTAGAGGCACTCTCGTTTTTTACTCTAATCACGGATCACGGAAATTTGTATGGCTAAGAACGTCATTATCATGATTGGTGATGGGATGGGTTGGGAACCTGCTCGCGCTGCGGCGATCGCGAAGCAAATTCAACAAGGACAAATTGGCACTAAGCTGAGTGATTTTTATACAGAAGGTAAGGGTGAGGGGCTCAGCTTTCAAGGGCTGAAGAATTATGCCATTGCGACAACTTACGGCACGACTATTCCCAACCAGGAAGGCGTTTACAGTACCGGAAATTCTGCCCGGCTGAACAGTGAAGAGCTTTTAAGAGGTCCGATTCCACCAGCTTCTGACAGTCCACTAACCGGTTCTACCCCGATTCGCCCTGGATTCGAATTCAACCCAGCCTTCAATCCAGGCACTCGCTCTTCTGGTGGGGCAACAGTAGAGGCAGGAGTCGTGGGTAACTTAGTGGGCTATGACCCAGAACGGGGTGGTGAGCTTCCCTGGACGCCAGGGAGCGATCCAGAGTACATCAAGTACAGCTATCCCGATTCTGCTAATACAGCCACAACTCTTTACACGGGGGTTAAGAGCTACAACAACGCAGTGGGCGTTGATATTTTCGAACAACCTCTAGAAACAATTCTGGCAACGGCCAACACACTCGGTAAGTCTACCGGTCTCGTCTCTTCTGTACCCATTGATCATGCTACGCCTGGGGCTGCTGCTGCTAATGTCAACCGTCGTAGTAAGTACGACGATGAGTTCCCAGGGCTAGATAACATCTTGCAGCAAGAACTGCGAGTGTACCAACCCACCGTTCTGCTCGGAGGAGGACATCCCCTATCTAGCGTAGACGAAGCTGCTCTGCCGGAGGGGGTTGAGCCTGATTTTACGTTCATTACTGAGTCAACTTATCAAGAGCTGAGCAACAATCCTAACAGCAACCTTTATGGCTATAACTTCTTAGAACGAGGAACGAATGCTGCCCAAACGTTGCTAGAAACTGCCGCAGAAATTGATCCCGACGCTGGAGAGCGGCTTTTGGGTCTATATGGAGCCCGAGGACAAAATGGGAACTTACCTGTTCCCAGTGCCAATGGGGATTATGGTTTCACAGGTTTAGACCAATTCTCGCTGTTTGCTTCGACCTCTGGAGATGAGAAGGATCAAATTCCAGAACCCGATATTGAGCGTCCGCTTGCGCCCGGTGAAACAGAGGAACAATTCATTGCAACTGAGCGCAATGAGAACCCAACGCTGAGCGATCTCACCACTGCGGCTCTGGAAGTTTTAGAAGAGGATCAAGATGGGTTCTGGTTGATGGTCGAAGGAGGCGACATCGACTGGAGCTTACACGATGACAACTTGGACAATCTCATTGGCACAACCCTGGAGTTTGACCGAGCTGTTAGTAATGTAGTTGACTGGATCGGAGACAACGGGGGCTTCGAAGAAAACCTTTTGATTGTCACCGCTGACCACGACCATTACCTGACCCTGAATGAAAACTTTCCTGAACTCTTGCAAGCAAAGGGTGCAGAAGCCTTAACGTATGAGGAGCATACGCCTGAATCAGCCGGGCATTATTTCGGCTCTGACCCTGACATTAAATATGGCTGGGGGTCCCACACGAACCGTCCCGTCCCGGTCTACTACCAAGGTGATGGCTCTGAAGTCCTTGATAGTCTAGTGGGGCAGGGTTATCAAGCTTATGGAGAACAGGTTCCAGGAATTGAAGGGCTTGTTGATCAAGTTCACATCTATCAAACCATGTATGCGGCGATTACTGAAGGAGCGGCCCCACTTCCTGCCCCTCCCATTCCCCAAGAGCAAGCCGAAGCTCTGCCAGCGCGTACCCCCCGATTTGCCAGAGCGGGTGGGGATGTCCTCGATATTGCCACTGATGAAATTGTGTTTGGTGGCAATGGCGCTGACTTGCTCGATGCGTCCGCAGGACAAGGAAGCAATCGAGTTTATGGCCGCAATGGTAATGACATCCTGATTGGCGGCTTTAACGATCGCCTCGCTGGAGACAACGGAGACGATATTTTGTTTGCTGGAACAGGCGGCAATACCTTGATTGGCGGTGAGGGTAGAGATCAGTTCTGGATCGCTTTTGGTAGCCTACCTAATTCTGGCAATCTGATTCGCGACTTTAGAGCAGGAACCGATGTCATTGGCATCTCTGGTCTATCTGGCGTGTCTGAGTTTGAAGACTTATCTCTCATCCAAACTGGTGCTGATACCCGGATTGTGGTCAGCGATTTCCCCTTGGCTGTTGCAGTTCTCACAGGAGTTCAAGCTAATACTCTGGCAAGTGAGAGTTTTGTCTTTGCCTAGTTCGCCATTGCGAAGATGAATGAGTTCAATCACCTCATCAGTAATGCTGACAAGGTGATTGAACTGTAAATTGCGGTTGGCTCAGCCTCAAGAGCCATCAATATTTGAATCGACGAGAGCGGTGAATTAATGCTCTAATTTCGTTTCTAACACCTCAGGATAAGGCAGTCCGCGTTAATTAGGATAACTATGGCTCCTCAAAATATTGTCATTTCATTAGATGGCGCAACGTTCTCCATTCTCAAGAACTATGTGGAGACAGAACAACTCAATCCCAATACAGGGCTTGGTCTGATTGCTAGAGAAGGTGTATTTGTTCCTAGCACTGTCGTGACACCTTCCTTGACAGCACCGAGTCATATTGCGATCGCAACGGGCTCAAGTGCTGCTCGAAATGATATTAATGCCAACTCCTTCCATCTTATTAAAAGCCCCTTCAACACCAATATCAGCGGCTTCGGTGCTCCTATCGGTGGCTATGATGCGTTGCACCTAGATGGAGCACACGAGGATGAAACTTTGACTGCTGAGCCCTTGTGGGTAAAGCTACGAGAAGCGGGTAAGAAAGTAGTTGCAGCGACATTCCCTGGTGCCGATGGAGCCACTATCCGCTTACCAGGAGTTGATCCTGCCCCTATCATCCAGTCCAGCGATATCCGAACGGTGGATTACACGGTCCCATTTGGTGCTTTTGGCGGCCTTGGTGCCAAAGGATTTAGCTTGGATGCAGCAGACTTCACGGTTGCTCCAGAAGCAGCTGCACAAGAGCTGGCACGGCTAGGGATGGCCTCATTCAGCGATGTCAAAGTTGCTGAGTTAGAAGACATTCCTGCTCAGGGACGAGGAAGCCTTACTGGAGGTAGCAGCAATGCCTATGACTTGCAAATTGCAGCGATTGATACCACAGACGACCGAGTGGTGAATTACAACCAAGCGGTTGTCTTCGATGCCAATCGTGGTATTGAACCAATGTCTAACGCCCCCTCAACCGGATCGGCCTTTCTCAATCCCTACAACCAAACGATTCGCCCATTCTTCTTTGAGGGCAGTAATAACGTGGTCGGTACCTCCTTTATTCTCACAAATCTGGCTACTGATCTCTCTACAGTTCGCCTCATCCGGACCTCTGCGAATTACATTCCCCGCCCCGCTGATAATCCAGCAGTGATTGCCGATGTGAACGACATCAATAACACAATTGGATTTTGGCGACCCCAGCCCGACTTCCGCATTGCTCAGCGTATCTCACCAGGGCTTGAAACCTTCCCGGATCTCGAATTAGAAGGTGCAGATGAAGCTTTAATTGACACCTTTGTGGAGTACCAGACAGATGTCTTGTTGCGAGGCATCCAGCAAAATCCTGATGCCGATTTGGTGTTGGGCTATCTAGAGCAACCCGACGGGGCTCAGCACCAATTCTTGTTGACGGACCCCCGCCAAGCCACAGACCCCAGTAACCCTAACTCTATTGGTGTGGGGCAAGATCCGGCTCAGGTTGATCGCTTCCAAGACTATGTTTTGCATGCTTATCAAGTTGCCAGTGATGCTGTACAGCGTGTGATTGACGCCGTGGGAGTCGATGAAGCTGGGGTGCCAAACAGCAACATCGTGATCACTTCTGACCACGGATTTGCGCCGTTCCATACTGCCGTCAATATGAATAACATTCTGGCCAACGCTGAGTTTGACTTGAATCAGGTCCGAGCAGCGACCAGTGGACCAGCGGTGAACATTTACATTAACCTGAAAGGGCGTGAACCAAACGGTACTGTTGAACCCAGCGAATACCAGGCACTGCAACAACAAGTTGTAAGCACGCTGAGAGGCTTGCAGGATGAAAACTTCATCTATGCCTCAGAGGAAGACATTGCTCTGTTCGACAAGATCTACCAACGCCCCATCCCTAGTAACCCCACGGCTCAGGATATTATCAACGCTACCAGCCAATTCATCGGCCAAGACACGGGCGATGTGTTTGCCCTCCTAAGCTTGGGCTACAACTTCGACGGGTTTCAGCCATCAGTCCAGCGCAAAGGCAATGAGGTGCCTCCAGGAGAGCAACAACCCATCTTCTCCGTACCCAGCTTTTATGGTGCACATGGGTATGACCCGAATCTTACAGAGATGCAAGCGAGCTTTCTGGCAATTGGACCTGATTTTAATGCAAACGCGCTCTCTGACCTTGAAAGAGTTCGCAGCATTGATATTGCGCCCACAATTCTTGATTTGCTGGATGTAGAACCAGCGCCGACGGTAGAAGGGACATCAATCTTTAAACAAACAGGCTCGAATGATTTTGAAACAGCCCTTGAACGACTGGAAGATGATGTTTTGGGCATCGTCGATGATAATCCGCTGCTATTATCAGGCGTGAGAGATGAGATTATTGATGCCTTTAATTTCCTAGGAGAGATTGATCCGACTGCCATAAAAAATATTCTCAACTTAGATAGCGATCGCCTCCTCAATGTTGTTGATGATTGGATCAATCTTGATCAAGTCATCAATGTTATTAATCTCGCCACTTCCTTAGGACAAGGCAGCCTCCTCTTGGGTGAAGAGGCTATCAATGCAATCTCTGGCATCAGTGACCTGGAAGCCTCCACTGCAATTGAGGGGATGAATGCAAGAACCTCAAACTTTACCTTGGCTTAATTAGATTTTGGGTGGTGTTCTAGATCTGTTGGTAACTTTTCAGAAGCCAATACCCTAGATTAGTTTCAAGCATGGTGAGCCACAGGTCTAGAATACTAACAACTTGTTTAGCCAAATCGTCCTTCAATATAGTCACGGGTGCTAGGATGGCTGGCCTCCATGAAGATCCTTGCAGTAGGACCAAACTCTACTAGACGACCGATACGTGTTTCATCTGTCGTAAAGAATGCAGTGGAGTTGGAAATACGTGAGGCTTGCTGCATATTGTGAGTGACAATCACAATCGTTAAGTGCTGGCGCAAACTGCTGATCAATTCCTCGATCTTCATCGTGGCGATCGGATCGAGGGCGGAGCAAGGTTCATCCATCAGCAAAATTCTTGGCTGTACTGCTAAGGCTCTAGCAATACAAAGCCGCTGTTGCTGACCCCCAGACAATCCTAAAGCAGATTTGTTGAGATTATCTTTGACCTCATCCCAGAGAGCCGCCCCTCGTAAAGCACCTTCGACAATTTCATCTAACTTAGTTCTGGAGGGTCGTCCCAGCAATTTCACGCCATAAGCTACATTTTCAAAGATGCTCATGGTGAAAGGGTTGGGTTTTTGAAAGACCATGCCAATTTGCCGTCGTAGCTGGTTCAAATTGACACGGGAATGATAGATGTTTTGGCCAAAAAATTCGACACGACCTTTGACCTGAACTTTTCCTTCCAACTCAGCAATGCGATTCAACGCCTTAATAAAGGTTGATTTGCCACATCCGGAAGGGCCAATGATTGCTGTCACCTGTCTTGGAGGAATTGCGATCGTCACATCCTCCAAAACTTTATGATTGCCGTAAGCGAAGGTGAGACCAACCACATCAAAAGCAGGAATCAAAGGTTGTAGAACATTTTGAGAGGTAGGAAGGGTTTGGTGAGTGCTAGCATCTACTGCAGGTTCAGGGAGATCAAACGACATAATTTAGCCAAGCTTCAGGCGACTACGGGTGAGAAAACGTGAGATTAGACTGGTAACTACCACAAGTAACAGCAACACCAACGAAGCTGTCCAAGCTAATTGGCTCCGTTCGGGGTAAGGCTCGTTGTAATAGTTGAAAATGAGTACTGATAGGGAGGGGGTAGGGCTTGTCAAACCTTCCAGCCAGTTTTGGCTGAACAAGGCTGTAAACAGAAGAGGAGCTGTTTCTCCTGCTGCACGAGCGATCGCAAGCAGAATACCCGTAGTAATGCCTGGTAAAGCTGAGGTGATAACAACGCGCCAGGTGGTTTGCAGTTGGCTACCTCCCAAAGCAGCGGAAGCTAAGCGCTGAGACACAGGCACCAGCTTCAAAGCCTCTTCCGTGGTAAGCACCACAATAGGTAACATAATCACAGCTAGTGCAAATGCCCCTGCGATCGCAGAAAAGCTACGAGTGGTTAGGACAATCACACCATACGCAAACACGCCCACGACAATGGAAGGTACACCGCTCAGAACTATCGTCATAAAGCGCACGATCTTGGCCCAAGCCACATCCGCCTTAAACTCTACTAAAAAGATTGCGGTCAAGATGCCAACTGGGATACTGAGCAAGGAAGCCAAGCCTACCATTGTCAAGGTGCCTAGAATGGCATGGGCAAATCCATTGGGCATGTCTACAACTCCAGCAGGAGCGGGCAGCGATACTAGCATTTCCCACTTAAATGCAGGAACTCCTTCGGCCAAGATCTTGCCCAAAATTGCGAGTAGTGGCAGGAGCGCTAGTCCCGCTAAACTGAAGGCGATCGCAGTCATCCCATAACTGAAGAGCACTCGACGCAGCGAGAGGGGGCAACTGAGTGTATCTACAAAATTGGCTTCTATAGAGGGTGGAGGAGTGGGAACTGAATTCGTTGACATAAGAATTTATCGACGAGACTGACTGACTACTTGAATCATCAGCACCGCTGCAACATTGACGAGCAGCGTTAGCACAAACAGGATCAAGGCCAAGTACATCAAGGCTCCGACATGTAGTGCATCTAAAGCTTCAGCAAATTCATTGGCTAGAACCGCTGGAATGGTATAACCCAAATCTAGAAGAGACAGGCTAATTTGAGGAGAATTGCCAATTACCATCGTCACTGCCATCGTTTCGCCTAAAGCGCGTCCCAAAGCCAATGTAGCTGCACCTAAAATTCCAGACCCACTTGTAGGTAGCAGCGCACCCACAATCGTTTCCCACCGAGTTGCCCCTAAGGCCATTGAAGCACTGCGAAGCTCCTGGGGAAGGGCTAGCAATATCTCTCGACTAATCGCCGCGATCGTGGGCAAGATCATGATGGCTAGGATGATCCCTGCCACCAATAAGCTGGGTCCAAAGGGTTCTGTGCTGAATAAGGGCAGCCACTTTAATAGTTGATAGAGCCACTGCTGAATAGGTTGGAGGAAGGGGATCAACACAAAGATTCCCCATAAACCCACAATGACGCTAGGAATAGCAGCTAATAACTCCAAGATAAAAGCAAAGGGCAATCGCACCCAAAGAGGCAAAAAATCTTCGCTCGTGACTAGAGCCACCGCAACGCCAATCGGTACTGCTAGCAATAGGGCGATTGCAGAGCTGACCAGGGTGCCATAGATGTAGGGCAATGCTCCAAACACCAACTCACCTACATCCCAATCTTGACTCCACAGGAATCCAACGCCAAATCGCTGTATAGCGGGTTGTGCTTGCTGAAAGATGACCCAACCTATCCACAGTAAAGTAGAGACTGTTCCCAGAGCCAAAGCTCTGACTAACCAAGTGAAGCTTTGGTCGAGCCAAAAGTTTTGTCCCCGAGCAAGTTTGAGATCAGGAACAGTAGCTTCTGGATCTAGTAGCAGCGCTAAGGAAGGATTCGTAGCGGCCTTGAGGAACTTATCAACCGATTCAGCTGAGTCAGACATAGATGAAGAGATTGAGTCAGGCTAAGCCAAGAAAGGTTTATAGAAGAGACAGAGGACATCTCTGTTGAAGATGCCCTCACAGTAGTTGTAGTTGATGACAACTTGATTGCTTGAAGCGCAATCTACTTCACATTGCTTTTAACTACAGCTCTAGCTCGATCAGCCACAGATTTAGGAATTCGGGTGTAGTCTAGATCATCATTGAGATCTTGGCCTTCTGTTAGAACCCACTCCACCATCTTTTTGACGGCCTCAGCTTTAGCAGGATCTGAATACTGCTTGTACACCATCAGCCAAGTGAGACCTGCGATCGGATAGCCATCCGCAGGGTCTCCTTCAAAGACGCGGAAGTTGTCGGGATACTTAACTGCCGCTAGCGCTTTGTTGGCTGTTTCTAACGAGGGAGAAACAAACGCTCCCTGCTTATTCTGCACTTGGGCCGTTTGCAGCTTGTTTTGCTTGGCGTAAGCGTACTCAACATAGCCAATGCCACCAGTGGTCCGAGCGACTTGAGCGGCAACTCCAGGATTGCCCTTACCTTTGATGGGATTGGTGGTCCACTTTGGAGCTGTGCCGACCCCCACCCGACCTTTGAAATAAGGATCGATCGCACTCAAGTGATTGGTGAAGATAAAAGTTGTACCACTACCATCTGCCCGCACAACACTTTTAATTGGCTGATCAGGTAGCTTGGCACCGGGGTTGTCAGCAGCAATTTTAGGGTCATTCCAACGAGTAATTTGGCCTGAAAAAATTGCTGGTAGAACCTTACGAGAAAGCTTCAGGTTATTAACACCAGGGAGGTTATAAACAACTGCAACTGCACCGCCTGCTGTAGGAACCAACAGCACACCATTTTTTACCTCTGCCATTTGGGCATCGGTCATGGCTGCATCGCTACCACCAAAGTCAACCGTGCCAGCAATGACTTGGCGAACACCGCCACCACTACCAATGGCTTGGTAGTTAATTTGCATGTCAGGATACTTCTTTTTGATTTCGGCAGCGTACCGCTCGTAAAGCGGGGCGGGAAAAGTAGCACCTGCGCCGTTTAAGGTTAATGCTTGGGCGATCGCAGTCGAAAGCGGGCCAAATGTAAGAGAAACCGTTGCAACTGAGGCAACAACTGTACGACGAAAAGCGGTCGTAAAAACAACCATATTTGCCTTGTCCTCAATCAGGAAATATCAGCAGCGATCGGTGCTTGGTCAACCACTGACAACCGTACAATTTGACCAGTTAAGTTTAAGTAAATGGATAGATAAGAGTAAGTTAAATTTGGTTGAAAAACTGTTTAATCTTTAGATTTTTGGCTATTTTTCAACTCAATTCTTAACCTTCTTAACTAAATTCATTGATATACTTTTCGATAAGATTTTCTGAGCTATCAAATAAACCTCAACTTCTGCAAGCACCAGAGGAGGTAGAGCTACCGCACCGAATAGTTACTTTAATTTCTTAGACTTTGAACAAATAACTACATGCTTTGCACAATCAAGTGAGTGAAGCACAACTCTTAAAAACACTTCAGAAAATCCTAATTTAATTCCTAGCTAAACTTGCTTTAACCAAAGATAGAATTTTGAGTTAGTTTTGAATTTATTTAGCTCAAAAATTCTCTGGTCTCTTCAGTAATTAGTAGTTACCCTAAGTCCATGATCCAAGCTTATACCAACAAAAATCTCTCTGATTCTTTGCGAGTTTTGGTTCGACCAATGTTGTTGATCTCTCTTGGTCTACATGGGCTACTTTTGTTAATCCCTACAGCTGCCAACCATAAGGCTACCGCTCCAAAATCTGAAAAAACTGTCAAAATCACCCAGCTGTCCCCCACAACGAAACCTTCGAGTATCAAGCCAACCGCTAAAAAACCTGTACCGCAAACTCTGGCAACTATGCCAAAAGCAGTGCGTCTACCGATCGCTCGCACAGCCCAATCCCAACCGATCATTCCAGCTATTGCTAAACCACTACCGCTTGAACCCGTTCAAGCGGTAGTGGCTGACCCCACGCCTATTACTTCTAGCCCTACGCCTGCACCTACGGAGACAACCGCACCCACAGATGCAGAGGCACTCGCACCCACCGCTACCAACCCGTTAGAGGATTTTCCACACTTTCCAGGCGCTAAGGCTGGCTGTCTCGATATTCCTTCTTGCTTTCAGACAGGTAATCCTCTCGCTAAAGTAGCGGCTTATTTTGAAAAAGAGCTGCCAGCCAAACAGTATGAGCAGCGCTTAGAAATAGACGAAACAGAGCGAAAAGTTTATCAATTCTCGCGAGCAGGTTTGACCCAGTATCTCAGCTTGATTGAGATTGAGGGAACTGGAACTGTCTATGTTCTCGCTGATGCGCCCCGCACTTTAGACGAGCTGAAAAAAGCTGTAGAAGTTCCGGTTGAGTTGGGCAATGTTTTAGCACAACTAGTTCCCGAAACTGGAGCGGCAGGCATTAATGGTGAGGACTTTGCTGACAGTATCAACGCCACTCCTAAGGATTTCACAGAGCCTGAAAGGTTTTATGAGAGTTTAGGTGGTGTTGATGCAGAAGGCTTTGAGATTACCCCAACTCCCAACTCAGAGATCTACGGCGATCTAAAGGTCGTCCGAGGGCAAACGCCTGAGCAAATTCTCGTTAGCACCATAACGCCTACTCTCCAAGGTAACGGTTTTACGATTTCAGCCAATTCTTCAGGTGAGTATGGGGGAGGATTGCTTTATCAAATTCAGAAGGGTAAGTTCACGGGCTACCTGAATTTAGTACCAACCAAAGATGGCACTGGAACTATTGTCACCGTTTGGACTAGTTCTCCGATGTAACTAAGTTCTCAGTGACTCTGCTCAATGCTCCTAACAATTTCTGAAACGATTTCTGGGAAGTTCTCAGGCGATCGCTTAACTCTCATCCACAGCTAGGGAAACGCGATCGCCTCCCACATCTCGCATGGTTGCTAACAACTTTACTACCTGTTCGTAGGGTAACTTGCTATCTGCTTTCAGAATCACTGCTCCCTTAGGATTTTGCACCAAGTAGGCTTGCATCTGTTGCGCTAGTGCTGCTTCATTGGTTGGCTGGTCAGCGAGTAAGACTTGTCCTTGCCGATTCAAGCCCACTACCAGGGGATCAGGAGTATTTTGCAGTTCTGTACTGGTATTAGCACTGGGTAGAGTAATATTGACTGTTTTTTGATTGGTCAGCGTCATGGAGACAATAATAAAGAATGTCAGAACAGTCATGATCACATCCATCATGGGAAGCAGATTTAACTCTGGCATCTCAGCTCTGTTCTGACGAGACTTAAATCGCATCTTTTTCTGTGCCTAACTTGGTGTTTAACTTAGCTGAGTTAGTGTCCTTCAACTGAAACGACCGCATCGTTAGCGGTGGGGCGGGAGGCGATCGCATATTTTGGTGAAGTTTGGCTAGGTTGGTGCGGTTCATACCAAAACTGCCGATAAATCAGCTCTAGCTCACTGCCTGCTTCTGAGAAATAGTCCATCTGTTGAGCTTGTAAGGTCACAAATACCCGAAAGCAAGCCAGAGCCATGATCGCCACAATCATTCCAGTTGCTGTCGAAATTAACGCCTCGCCAATCCCCGCAGCGGCTTTTGTTGTATCTGCTGCGGTACCGCCAGTCCCAATGTTGAGGTTGGCAAAAGTTGTGATCAATCCTGTAACAGTTCCCAACAGACCCAGCAGCGGTGCTATGCCCACAACAGTCTCTAGGAGTTTGTCGCCCTTACGCATTTTGACAAACTCTTTGTCTCCAGCCGCTTCCATGGCTAAGCGAAATGTTTCAGGAGTGGGCTGGTTTAGTTTCAAGGGTGCTAGTAAGAAGCGACCAATCGATAGATCTTGAGCTTGGTGAGCGATCGTCATCGCCTTCTCTAGGTCGTAGCGAGCAGCTTCTAAAACATCATGGACAATGCGGTCTTCCTGCCGCAGTAGTTTGAACCAAAACCAAGCTCGTTCCAGGGCACAGGCAACAGAGGCAACAGACAAACCTAAAAGGGGCCACATAACAGGACCCCCCACTAAGAATAAATCAAATACTTTAGCCATGATTTCTTTAGAAACAGCCAGCTCTTCAGTTCTTGACTGCAATCAATTCACCGTCTACAGAATACCTGAGCTATGCTCCCTACATAGTTAAGGCAGCGTAAGCAAAAAGATAACTTGCGGTTAAGTTCTATTCCTATAAACTTCTTCAGCAGTTATTAGATTACTTTTGGCAAACTTTATGATGGAAATTTCAAGTGTCAAATAGCTTAAAACCTTTAGTGAAGTTATGGAGCTTTTAATTAATAAATTGAGCTATTAACAAAACTACTGTTCCTCTTTTGTCATTAAGTAAAAAGAAGTGGCTCAAGCGCAGTCGAGCTGATTTTATATCTAAGACTGAAAGTAAGCGCAAGGTATTTATTACTATTTATCCACTGGCGGGGCCTGTAAATCTGGCAACGTCAAAATAGCATATTCAGTTCCTAAAATTGAATAGCCTTCAATTTTAGGATGTTAATTCTTTATAGATTTTTTCCAGCAACAACTAATTCCCTTTTCTATTTTTGCAAATATTTCTGAGGTAAGGAATAAACTTTAACTAACCCTTATCTTAATTTTAATCTTGGTAAATTAGTTTCTATAAGGTTGCTCACAAGAGTTCAACAAAGAGCAACCAAAACAGCTTTGCTCAGTTCAGCATTTTATTTTTTAGTTGTTGACTCCTATGTTTCCAGTTCTCACTTCGAAATCATTGACGAAGCTAAAAAACAAGTTTCTATGGGTATTACCTCTATCTATCTTATTGAGTGAGGGACTTCCTGCTTTTGCGGGAGTACATCTAACAATGGGAAACCCAAGTGGTGCTACAACGAGCACTACGAATTCCACAAACTACTTAATGGAAAAAGCGCAGTATGCCTTGTCTTATAACAACTCTAAACGGATTGCTAACTGGGTAAGCTGGCAATTAAATAACTCTTGGTTGGGTAGCGCTCCCCGTCAGGATGATTTTCGTGCTGACACTACTCTACCCAGTGGTTGGTACCGAGTTGTTAGCTCCGATTACACAGGTAGTGGTTACGATCGCGGCCATATGTCTCCTTCTGCCGATCGCACTAATACAATTACTAATAACTCTGCCACTTTTTTAATGACCAATATCTTGCCCCAAGCCCCTGATAATAATCAGGGATACTGGGCGAGTTTAGAGAGCTATGCGCGATCGCTAGTGACCAATCAGGGTAAAGAACTCTACATTATCTCTGGAGGGTATGGTCAACAAAGCACCATCGCAGGAGGCAAAATTTCTGTTCCTTCTCGACTCTACAAAATTATTGTGGTCACCAATCCTGGCACAGGAGCTACAGGAGTCACAACATCAACTCGTGTGATTGCCATCGACACACCGAATGTGAATGGCAACCGATATGCAGACTGGGGAACCTACCGGACCACAGTAGATGCTATTGAATCTAAAACAGGCTACAACTTCCTCTCCAATGTCAGTTCCTCTGTGCAATCTGTAGTTGAGTCTAGAGTAGACAGTGGCCCCACCCAATAGTTGAACGTTGGCTCAACTCGCTTCCAAGCCCTTACAAAAGTAAGGGCTCTACAACTCAATTGAGAAATTAGCAAGAACAAACTCTTAAAAACTCCTAGAGCCACAAGCCTGTCAGTTGATCTATCTACGTTCAAACTTACATATGATCTTCTGCTACTGATTAGCTTGGCACTAGTTATCAAAGCCTGGGCAATAGTATCTAGGGGCGATTGCATTAATCGTGTTGATATCAGCAGGAGATTGAGTTTTGCGAAATTCAATAAAAGTACCGAGATCGAGAGCATTACAAACATCTTTAGCTTTTTGTACGATCGCTTGTGGATTGCTGCTAGTTAGAGGTAGTAAAGTAGGGCTTTCATCAGGATATGTTTCCAATAAACTTCTATAATCTCTGATGAAGTTTTGATCAGTTGTAGATAAGGGTTGAATGGTCTCTGGAGTTCCACACAAATCATCCAGTTTCAGAATGATACCGTCTGGCCTCTGCATATGACAAATAGTATCTTTAGGATCTGCAATGACTGGAAAAACTGGGGCGGATGAGGTCTCTATCAGCTCTCCAAAAGCAGGACTGGCACCAATCATGATTATGAGACCACTAATAGCAAACAAGGTTGGTTTAAGCTGATTAGAATACTCCATGAAATCAAATATCATCTTAGGACAATGTTAGTTATAACAAAAATTGCGACATCAATAGGAACTCTGAATTCAATGAATTTGACAATAAACTAATCTTGGTACTATGTTTTCTAGCTAATATCTAGATATAAAAGAGAGTGTGAGATGAGTGTAGTTGAATCACTGAAAAAATCAAGTGAGGGACTGCTCATGACAAGTGAGTCAGATTGCCCGTTTGAAGTATTTTTATGGGAAGGCCAAGCCCAAGAGCCTTTAACTATCGAAAAGCTACTCCGCCTTACAGACCACTTACAAAATTCTCCGGCTGAAATTATAGAACTAGAGTATTTTTTTCGTAACCTAGCTCAAGCACGAGACTGGCATGATGAGAATCAGAAATTAATGGTAGGACGATTTCAGACCTTGATAGAAACCTTAAAATCAAACTTGAATAAGATTCAAGTTTATCGAGTCGGCACTATCAATGTTGATATTTACATTGTTGGTAAAACTGTTTCTGGTGACTTGGCAGGATTAACAACAAAATTGGTTGAAACATAAGTAACTTGGTGTTGCTGAATGAGAGGGTGACCCATCACGGGTTGGTTTGCGTTGAAGAAGCCAAACTTTATTCTCGCCCTACCACTCTACCGCTAATTATTGGGGCAGCCGTTACAGAAGCAACTGCCAAATGCTTGGGGAGCTGGGCCGACGGGCTGATTACCATTTCACGCCCACCCGAAAAACTCAAACGAGTCGTTGATGCTTTCCGACGCGGAGGGGGGGAAGGAAAGCCCATGATTTTGAAAGTGCAGCTTTCCTACGACCACACGGACGACATAGCTCGTCAAAAAGCTCACGAACAATGGTGCAACAATATCTTTAAGAATGTTTTGATGACGCAGCTACGAACACCGCAGCAGTTTGACGCCGCTGGAGAATTTGTCGCACCAGAAGAGCTAAATGAACACGTTCGGATCTCAGCCGATCCGCAGCAGCAGATTGCCTGGTTACAAAAGGATATTGAAGTAGGCTTTGATGAATTGGTTTTGCATAACGTCAACCGAGAGCAGGAGGGCATTGAGCCGAGATACGTACAAAAATTTATCATATGGATATCAAAGCCTTGTTGCGTCTTGCTTTCAGCTTTTTGCATAGAACATAGCTGATCCTGTTGAATAGTTGCGCCCCTCTACAACTACTCAACGAGAGAATTAGGGTTTCAGGCTTCAGATAAACTAGAAAATAGGGTATGTACTACTGATTTCTGAGTAGTACTTAGGTCATAAGTAGTCCAAACCTGTACTATTCAAGGTTTTCACGAATTACAGCTAAGGACAAAAAGCTAGAGTGTGGACCTAGCCTGTATTTCAAGGCGATGTGATAAAGAATTACACGTATCTCGGCTCAATGCCCTTTAGACATGACCGCCATTAGTGTATCTGTTGAGCCGCGTGGCGACTGGTATAGCACCACTGCTTGTGGTGGGGGATGGATACATAAGAGCCAATTCCGCCCATTTCGCTAGCATTATTCAAGACGGTGTAGATCTAGAACGAGGCACTATGAATCCAGTTGAGGCGATCGCAACGGTTAAAGACAACACGTTACAGGTGGATGAAGACGGCGAAGGTAATTCAGGATCAAGCTCTGAGGAGATCTTATGCCGCCATTGCCTGAGAACAGCAACCAATGGCATCAAGTGCCAGGGGATATGTGTTGCAGATAGCGACTACTAAATCTCAACCAGGGTAACGTATCGAAGATACCGCTGCCGCTTTCCCCGCTGCGACCTCAAAACCTAGTCCTAGCGGATAATGGCGCTAAGTTTCCACTAGGACTAAATTGGACAAAGGGTGTGAGATGAACCGAGGGCATGAAAGGGTGTGATCAAAACACTGCGATCGCACCTCTTGATTTTTCGGTTTGCGAGGAGGTGTTGTACGTTGCTTGCAAGCATTGCTGAAAACGAATAGTAGCGTGCTTTTTATAGTACGCCTCAAACGATTGAGAATTCAAGCGATCGCGCTCACCGGGCGCAGATAACCTTTGCCACTTAACCGAGTATATTGCTACGTTCCGGTGCAGCGCTGTTGTTCGACAGCTATTGGTGAGTTCAGCCATAGCGGCCCATGTTTAGAGTGAATTTTCATAAGTTGTCCTCGAACTCCTGCACGAACCACGCAACATCTTCGCGCTTGAGCCCAATCGCTTGATAAAATGCAACAGCACGAGCGTCATCAGCCATTGCAGGAATATAGAGTGCGCTCAGGCTGCGCGAACGACATAGATTTCTGGCGAACTCAACCAAGGCACGTCCTACGCCCTGCCGTCGATGCGCGGCGGCGACGCCAACCTCGTAGACGAACAATTCCGTAGCCGCTTCGGTATACATCTCCAACTCATAAGCTGTTAGGCCGCCGATAGCTTCATCCTCGTGCAATGCAGCAACGGCGTGAAAATCGGGGCGTGACAGCAAGCGCAGCAGAGTTTCGGACGAAGGCGGCGGTTTAGTCACGTTGTCCTCTTGCCGCCACATCTCGAAAAGCTGCTGCGCCATTGCCAGGTCGTTTGGGCCAAGTTCTCGAATGGAAAATGTCATGTCAAATAGCCCAATAGACCTGGAAGGGATTTGCAGTTCATCAAGTCCTTTCGCATATTACAACCTGGATTCGCTGGTGTTCCCTTGATGGTCGGGTGCATTGAGGTTGTTCTGCTGCTGTCAACTACGTTCGGCTTGCTTAAACAGGTTAGATACAGCTCCCTTGAGGATATATGGCAATAGTTTCGGACCTGGTAAGAAAACGATCCCCAACTGCTGCATCAATCCGAAGGCATCGCCCTGCCCCCAATGCTCTACGATTTTTCCATTCTGCACTCGATCAATATGCATGATAGACAAGCTAATCTGCTTACCTGTAGGCGGAAGCCCCTGAAACTCTCCAACATGCGTTGCGGTGAATTTTCCACAAGTGACCACTTTATCTTCGGAGACGATGACCTCATCAAAGATGTGCGCCCCCTGCTGAAAGGCTAAATAAAATGACATCCCAAACCGTTTAAATCCTTCCCCGTCTAATGGCTCAGGTATACTCGCCAAGTGAGCCACAAAATTTGGAGCCAAAAGTTCTAAGGCTTGCTCCATTTTGCGATCGTCAAAGGCTTTGTAGAACTGGAGAATGAGGGCTTTGTTTTGCTCAATCAGCATACAGAACTTCGTTTTGGCTAGGTTGTAACGCGGCGACTAGGAGAACTTGACCCAACTTTCGAGCTAACTTCCAAACACTGCCTCAACCATTACCCTCAAAGCACACTGACTTTATGGAAGGACCAATAACTCTTCGACTACGCTCACAACCCGAAACTTAAACAGTAGAACGGCTACGGTCAGCGGCTATCAACACTTCTGCAATACTACAAGCGGTCTGGATCAGTCCGCTGCACCAGAATGGTATTGAATTCTGGATTGTTTCCAGTGCTTCATCTCTTCATCAATGAAGTGATTAACCAGATCCTGATATATTTTTTCAATTGCATCAGCG